>DOVA01000254.1 GCA_003520315.1 Rikenellaceae bacterium
AAATGACCTTTTATCATATCCTCCTCATTGAGCAAGGTGGCAAGTTCACCGCAAGTTAACCCATAAACGTATGGTATTTTAAACTGACTGACAAATGAGATAAACCCATCTTCCACTACATTGCCTTCTACCTTCAGGCCGCCAAGAGGATTAGGCCTGTCAAGAACTACAAATTCGATATTATTTTCAGCAGCAGCTTCCATGGCCAGTCCCATTGTACTTATATAGGTAAAAGATCTGCATCCTATATCCTGTATGTCATATACCAATACATCTATCCCCTTAAGCATCTCTGGCGTAGCCTTTCTGGTATCCCCATAGAGAGAAAAAACAGGTAATCCGGTTTTAGAGTCCGTGCTTGCCTCTACCCTATCGCCAGCATGAGCATTACCTCTTACTCCATGTTCAGGCCCAAATAGGGCTACCAGTTTAACATTAGGAGCCTCAAACAAGATATCTACAGTCGATTTTATATTATTGTCAAACCCTGTCGGATTTGTTATAAGACCAACTCTTTTCCCCTCAAGTATTTTGAAATTTGAAGCCTTGAGAACTTCCAAACCCGTCATTACCTTTTGAGAATATCCTCTCAATGCAGAGAGAGAGAGGAAAACAATACATATTATTTTTATTTTTTTCATGCTTTAACTTCTTTTTTACCAAAGGATTCATCTACTTTAATAAAGGCTGTTACAATAATTGTGGCCAGACAGCATATCATCACCCACCAAAAGAAATTTCTATATCCTACAAGTTCCTGCAACCAGCCAGCCATCATACCTGGCAACATCATGCCCAGTGCCATGAAAGCCGTACATATAGCATAATGTGCCGTCTTGTGTTCTCCGGCAGAGAAATATATCAAATACAGCATATAGGCCGTGAAACCAAAACCATATCCAAACTGCTCAATAAAGACACAAAGATTGACAACAAAAAAGCTTTCAGGCTGGAATATGCTCAAATATACAAATGTGATACAAGTAAGCGATATACTCCACGCCATCGGCCAAAGCCACTTTTTAAGTCCTCCCTTGGCAGCAACTATTCCACCTATAATTCCGCCAATGGTCAGAGCCAAGATGCCTACAGTACCATAAACAAGACCTACCTGGCCTGTGGTAAGTCCCATCCCTCCGACCTCTCTGGCATCAAGCAAGAATGGAGTAATCAATTTAACCAGTTGAGCTTCAGGGAGACGATAGAGTAACATGAACAAAATAGCAACCCATATCTGTTTTTTCTTGAAGAAAGAGGCAAATGTTGCAAAAAATTCCTTGAAAATTGTCTTTGCCGTAACTTCTCTAGCCGGTCTGTCAGTATCTGGCCGTGGAAGAATGTATCTATGATAAACTGCAATTGCAAGGAAAAATCCGGCCAAAATGAAAAAAGTTACAGACCATGCAAGGGGAATGTTTCCGGAAAGTCCTCTAAAGACAGTCGATGTCTCATGATCAAGTTTAGGATCTGCCTGTACCAATATATATGCAGGTTTGTCCCAATTTTCTGAGGTAAATGTAATTCTCTCACCATGAGCAATAAAAATGCTTTTATCACCTTTTTTCATGGCAGTATTCAACACGATTTTTTCTCCACTTGCAGGAGCCTTGTTTAGTCTGACAGTCACAAGTTGGGCATTCCCGTTCATCTCGTGAACAACCTTTCCACTGTTTTTTTCTCCAAAATTTTCTTCAATAAAAGCGCCTAAAGGTGTTGAGACATGCTCTGTCCACCATGATGCCTCTTTTTTTACATTACCTGCACTCTTTTCTGGCTCCACAAAACCATTCGCAATGTTGTTTTCTAAGGCATATGCCTTAAGAATGGCAGCCGAATCTACAGCAACAGTTCTTGTACTTAAATTGACAACAGATGGATTCAAAATAAATTTGTAATCATCTTCTCCTGTTGCAGATGAGATTACAGTCTCCTCAGCCTGAGGAATAACAAAAGAAGAGGTGTATTGAGGCCCTGCATTAACTTTAAACTCTGCCGGCTGCAAACCTGTTGACATTTCGAGTAAACCGGCAATAATAACCAGTATCCCCTGGCCTGTAATAGTGGCAACTCTGTAAAAAGTACTTCTAATCCCAACATACATAGCCTGATCATGACTGTCAAGCGCAAGCATGTAAAAGCCATCAGCTGCAATATCGTGCGTTGCAGAGCAAAAAGCAATCAGCCAAAATACGGCAAGAGTCAGCTGAAAGAAATTGCTTGCAGGGATAGTAAACGCAACTCCTGCAAGTCCCACACTTATTAAGAATTGCATCGTTACCACCCACCATCGTTTAGTTTTAAGCAAATCTATAAAAGGACTCCAAAATGGTTTTATAACCCAAGGTAAATAGAGCCAGCTCGTATATAAAGCGATATCAGCATTAGAGATACCTAATCTCTTGTACATGATCACAGAGACAGTCATTACTGCAACATATGGCAGCCCCTCGGCAAAATACAGAGTAGGTATCCACGCCCAGGGAGATCTCTTTTTGTTACTCATAATTTAAATATTATAGATATAATTTTTCGATAGATGCACCTACAAAATAATGAAGTAAAATTTCATTGTACTTATAACCTTTCTCTCCCATGACAGCTGCCCCAATTTGGCAAAGTCCCACTCCATGACCCCATCCTGCTCCTTTGAGTATAAAACGTCCCGGAATTCCCTTATTATCTACATCAAGCCTCGATACAATAAATGCTGAAGAGTAAAGATGTGTATCGGAAAGTGTTCTCCTTATCTCAAGTTCTTTCCCAATAATTCTTGTTCTTTTTGTCCCTACAATTTTAAGCTTCACCAGACGCCCCGATGTACCCCTCTGGACTGGCAGAAGATCAATAATCTCACCATAATCAGTTCCGGAACGTTTCTTTATGAGTGCAGACAATTCATGCTGTGTATAGGTCACGCTCCACCTGTAAAAATTCACAGTCTCCTGATCATAGTTATTCAATACCTGAGACAATATCTTTTGTNNGTTGTATTGCAAAAAGCCTCCGGTGAAGATAAAATCCACTCTCTTGCGTTAAGTTCTATGGTTAGATCGGGAACTTCAGTATGTGTCATACTGTCTCGCTTTTTGACCAGATAGGGATAATTTATATCTTCCCAGCAACTGCCAAATTCTTCAAGAACTCCTCCACAACTTTTGG
>DOVA01000221.1 GCA_003520315.1 Rikenellaceae bacterium
TATTTTTATAAATATGAAGCACCAAGACCATCTAAAGAAATTATGAATGAAATTCTTGAAATTGAAAAAGAATTGGATGGAGCATTGGAGGCAATATTCAATGAGTAGAATAATGAAGGATAGTGGGATTATTTGGGTTGGCAAAATTCCTCAGACATGGGCAGTTAAGCCCAACAAAAGAGTGATGACAAAAAGGAAGAAAATATGTAATAAATATCAAGGAGAAGATGTTTTATCTTTAACAATGAATGGAGTAATTGTACGTGATTTAGAAAATCCATATGGGAAAATGCCTTTAACTTTCGATGGATACCAATGTGTTGAAGAAGGAAATTTACTAATGTGTTTGTTTGATATTGATGTAACACCTAGATGTATAGGAATCATTAATAGCAACGGGTTAACTAGTCCAGCATACAGCCAGTTTGAATTGATTGAAGGAAATGTAAGATATTTTTATTACTATTATTTATATCTGGATTATACTAAAGAACTTTTACATATCACAAAAAGTTTGCGGCATACATTAACTGAAAGTCAATTAGGGGAAATATATATTCCATATCCCAGTGAAGGGGAACAAGAGCATATATCAAATTATCTAGACATCCATTGTGCCCTTATTGACTATACTATCGAAAACCAAAAACTTGCCATTGAAAAGTTAAAAGAATACAAGCAGTCAATAATTACAGAAGCCGTGACAACGGGATTGAACCCTAATGTGCCAATGAAGGATAGTGGGATTGAGTGGATCGGGGAGATACCCGAGCATTGGAATTTAATGAAGTTTAGGTATGTAATTAGTTCTATAAAAAGCGGTACAAGTGTTAATGCTTCATATTATCCAGCTGGTAACAATGAAGTTGGAGTACTTAAAACAAGTTGTGTATATAATTATAAATTTGAAATAGAAGAAAACAAATGTGTAAATCTTGATGAAATAACAAGAGTAGCTTGCCCTGTAAAGGGAGATACGGTAATCATGAGCCGTATGAACACACCAGAATTAGTTGGTGCAGCTGGCTATGTCGACGCCGATAGCGAAAATATTTACTTACCAGACAGATTATGGCAAGTATCATTCGATAAAAATGTTCAAGCTAAATATGCATGGTATTATTTAATCTCTAAAAATGTTCGCAAATATTTTGAGCTAATTTCGATGGGAACAAGTAGTAGTATGCAAAACATTACTCAAGGACAACTGAATAGTCTACCCATTGGATATCCAAGTATTGAAGAACAAAATGAAATAACAAAATATCTTGATACAAAAACTTTGTCTATAGACAATGCAGTAAGAAGAAAAGAACTGGTTATAGCAAAACTTGAATCCTTTAGAAAGTCTTTAATCTATGAATGTGTAACAGGTAAACGTGAGGTGAAGTAATGTCTGATGATAAACTGAATATGGATAACCTCTTAAAGGAAAAGAGCTTTGAAGATGCCATTGAGAAGTTTTTAGTAACAGAGGGAGGTTATCAAAAAGGTGATGCCAATTCATTTGATAGAGTCTTAGCTCTTGATACAGACACGTTATTGTCCTTTGTTCAAACCTCTCAACCAAAGAAGTGGGAGAAATATATACTTGTATATGGTAGTGAAGCTCCTAATGCTTTTGTAAGGCGTTTTGATAAGGAAGTGGCTTCCAGAGGTTTACTAGATGTCCTTCGCAAAGGTTTCAAAGATCGAGGTATAGAGTTTCGTGTATGCTTCTTTAAACCAGAGACTTCAATCAATGAGGAGACTATAAAAAAGTACAATCAGAACATTCTGCATTGTACCAGACAGCTTCATTACTCTGTAATCAATAAGAATAGTGTTGATATCGTACTGTTTTTAAATGGTATTCCTGTTGTCAGTATGGAATTGAAATGTCAATTTACAGGTCAGACGGCAATGTACGCCATCAATCAATATAAGTTTGACAGAGCCAGCAAAGATAAAGTATTTGAATTTAGAAACCGTGTATTGGTTCATTTTGCGGTGGATCTTTATGAAATTTATATGACTACCCAACTTGAAGGTGCAGAGACTTATTTTTTGCCATTTAATAAGGGTTCAAACGGAGCAGGCAACGTAGGAGGAAAGGGCAATCCATATATTGAGAATGACTATCAGACCTCATACCTTTGGAAAGAAGTTTTAGTCAAAGACCGCTTAATGGAGATTTTGCATAAATACATGCATCTTCTGAAAGAGGAAAAGATAAATGATAAAGGCGATAAGTATTCAAAGGAAGCCATGATTTTTCCACGGTATCATCAGCTGGATGTTGTAACTAATCTATTGGCTGATGTTAAAAAGAACGGACCAGGAAAGAACTATTTGATTCAGCACAGTGCGGGGAGCGGTAAGTCCAACTCAATTGCGTGGCTGGCTCACCGTCTATCTGGATTGCATAACGAAAACGATGAAAAAATATTCCAGTCTATAATTGTAGTTACCGACAGAAAGGTTTTGGATAGCCAGCTGCAGGCAACCATTTATCAGTTTGATCATGTCCTTGGTGTTGTGGAATGTATCGATGATAAGAAGCATGCTGTTGACCTGCGTGATGCTATTAATGCTGGTAAACAGATCATTATTACAACTCTTCAAAAATTCCCAATCATTTGCAGGGAAGTGGAAAGTGAAAAAAGAAACTTTGCCGTTATTGTCGATGAGGCACATTCGAGTCAGACAGGTGAAGAGTCTAAAAAACTAAAAATTGCTCTTGGTGATACTGAAGATATATTAGATAAATACCGTGCAATGGAAGCGGATAATGAAGCATCAAAAAAAGATTATGAAGATAATATGGTGGAAGAAATGGCTGCGCATGGAAAGTTAGATAATCTTTCTTTCTTTGCATTTACAGCTACCCCTAAAGAAAAGACGTTGCAGATGTTTGGGGAAAAGATTCCATCATCTGAAATAGGCGGCAAGCCCAATTTCAGGGCATTTCATTTGTATTCCATGCGCCAGGCGATTGAAGAAGGTTTTATTTTAGATGTACTGAAAAACTATACCACTTACGAAATGTTTTATAAGGTTATCAAGAAAGTTGCAGATGATCCTGAAGTAGATCCAGGAAGAGCTGCAAAAGAAATCGCTAGATTTGAATCTTTACATCCACATAACATTGCACAGAAGACAGCCATTATGGTAGAGCATTTCAGAAGTGTCACAAAAAATAAGATTAACGGACAGGCAAAGGCTATGATCGTTACTGGATCAAGGCTTCATGCCGTTCGTTACTTAATGGAATTCAGAAGGTATATTGGGGCAAAGGAATACACTGATTTAGATGTGTTGGTAGCATTTTCAGGAACAGTAAGGGATGATGGGGCAGAGTATACAGAAGAAAATTTGAACAAAACTAAAAATGGTGAAACCATTAAAGAAAGTCAGCTAAAGTCACAATTCCATACAGAAGATTTTAATGTCCTGGTAGTTGCGGAAAAGTATCAGACGGGATTTGATGAACCCTTATTACATACTATGTTTGTAGATAAGAAACTGTCGGGAGTAAAAGCTGTTCAGACCTTATCAAGGATTAACCGTACCATGAAAGGGAAATCAGATACCTTTGTTCTTGACTTTGTAAATACAGTGGATGAAATGAAGGAATCATTCCAGCCTTTTTATGAGGCAACTATTTTAGAGGGTGAAACAGATCCCAATATCGTCTATGATCTGAAAAATAAGCTGGATGAGTTCCACGTATACCAACCAAACGAAGTTGAACGCTTCGCAGAAGCCTATTACAGCAAAAGGGATAGTGACTTACAGGCAATTCTTGTCTCATGCATAAAGCCTGCGAGAGAACGCTTTATGGCCATTGTGGACGTACAAAAAAAGGATGAGTTCAGAGCAATACTGGCTAGGTTTGTACGATTGTATTCTTTCGTAACACAGATCTGCAGAATGTATGATTTGGATCTGCAAAAGTTCTATAATTATGGAAAGTTTCTGCTGACTTGTATACCCAAAGACGAGACAGATAAGATTGACTTATCAGATGACTTAATATTGGAAT
>DOVA01000154.1 GCA_003520315.1 Rikenellaceae bacterium
TTGCGGTACAAGGCATAATGGAAACAACCACAATTTTGCGGGGATCTATGTTTAACTTTTCTGCATAATATGTTTTGGCAACAGCTCCGAACATCTGTTGAGGAGACTTGCAGGTTGAGAGGTGGTCTAGAGATTTAGGGAAGAAATGCTCAATAAATTTTATCCATCCTGGAGAACAGGAAGTCACCATTGGCAGGGCTCCATTATTTTTGATTCTTTCAATAAGTTCATATCCTTCCTCCATTATTGTGAGGTCAGCAGCAAACTGAGTATCGAAAACTTTGTCAAATCCCACTCTTCTTAAAGCTGCCACCATTTTACCGGTAACAAGGGCGCCATATTCCATGCCCATTGCTTCTCCGATGCCAACACGTATTGCAGGTGCAGTCTGAACAACGACAAATTTATCCTTGTTGTATATTTCATTGAAAACATTTCTTGACTCATCCCTTTCGGTGATTGCTGCAGTTGGGCAGACCAAAGCACATTGTCCGCAATTTGTGCAGGCAACATTGCCAAGTCCCTTGTCGAGATATGTAGAGACTTTGGTTTTTAATCCTCTACCTGTAAAATTTATCGCATTAACTGTCTGAACTTCAGCACATACTGCCACACATCTTCCGCAAAGAATACACTTTTCAGGCGTTCTAAGTAGTGAAAGTGAGGTATCGTCAACCTTAGCGGCCGTTTTGGTTTTTAAAAAAGGAGTCTCCTTTATCCCTATTATTGACGTCAAATCCTGTAGCTCACAGTTTCCATTTCTCTCACATATAAGACAATCTTTAGGATGGTTGGCTAGAATAAGCTCAAGATTTATTTTCCGAGCCTGGTCTACAAGAGTAGAATGTGTTTTTATATCCATACCTTCGGCAACTGTACTGATGCAAGATCTTACAAGAGTTTTAGCTCCTTTAACCTCGACAACACATATGGAGCATGAGGCGTTGTGAGACACGTCCTTCATATAACAGAGAGACGGAATCTGAATGCCAATTTCTCTGCATGCTTCAAGAATAGTGGCTCCGGCCGGAACCTGATATTCTCTGCCGTCCACTGTAATATTAACTTTATTGTTTTCCATAATTATTCCTCCTCTCTTTTGACGGTAGTGCGAACATCACATCTAAGACATCTTGCTGCCTCAGCATATGCCTGGGCAGGTGTATAACCCAAACTTATTTCTTTAAAATTACCAATACGCTCTTCTAAAGGCAGCTTAACTGAATAATGACGGTTTCCTCCTTCGGGCTTGAGCGGAACCTCATTACTGTATTCAAATTCTCTGAAGAGTTTGTGGAAGCGGTTCTTATCCATCAACTTAAGATCAATCACTTCTGCAGCTTTCTTGGCGATTCCCATGGCCTCAGCCGCAGTGGCAGGTCCTGTGATTGCATCGCCTATTGCATAGAATTTAGGATGATTGGTTTCATGAGTGAAATGGTCAACCAGAATATTTCCATTGCTTTTAAGGTTTATACCATATTCTTTTGCAAATTCAGCATCAACTTCTTCTCCAATGGCCATAATAACATTGTCGCAGTCGAGCGTGAAGAATTCTCCTGTAGGGACAGGTTTGCGTCTGTTAGAAAGATCTACCTCTCCACAAGCCATTTTCATAAGTCTGACACCTCTAACTTTGTCATTTGCGTCTGCAAGTATCTCTTCAGGATTGCAGAGGAACAAGAAATTAACGCCCTCGTTCTCAGCTTCCTTGATCTCATCCTTATTGGCAGGCATATCAGCTTTCAATCTCCGATAGACAACTGTAACCTCGGAACCTAATCTCAAGGCTGTACGAGCTGCGTCTATGGCTACATTGCCGGCACCGACAATTACTACATGATGCCCTATTTCGGGTTTTTTCTCATGAGCTATTTCTTTAAGAAAATCCATACCAGAGATAACCCCATTAAGATTGCAACCAGGTATCTGCAATTCAGTGTCCTTTTGAGCTCCAACAGCAAGAATGACCACATGATTGTCGTGTTCTAACTGTTCAAGTGAGATATCCTTTCCCACACATGTATTCATGACAAATTTAACACCAAGCTCTTTTATGAAATCAATCTCTCTTTGAAGAATATCGAGAGGAAGCCTGTATTTTGGAATACCCCATCTGAGAATACCTCCTGCTTCAGATTCAGAATCATAAATTGTTACGTCATGTCCGAGTCTAACAAGATAGTATGCTGCAGTCAATCCTGCAGGTCCTCCTCCCACAATTGCAATTTTCTTGTGAGTTGGTGGCATCTTTTCGCTAATCAGTCTGTCATAAATTTTCCTATAACTTTCTTTGGCATAGACAGTATCAGATATATATCTGTGAATTTCGCCCTGTGATACAGGTGCATCTATTCCCTCTCTGCGGCATTTCATTTGACAGTGGAAGTGACAGATACGCCCAATTGTTGAAGGCAGAGGGTTGTCTCTTAATGATGATTCAAATGCATCTTCAAGCTTATTTTCTTTAAGCAGCTGGAGATAACGGGGGATATTCATATGCATCGGACAGCTGTTTTCACAAAGAGCAGTAAATAGATCCTGGCAAATACCAGGCTCGCATTTCTTTTCAATCATATGATGGTCGTACTCATCCCTGAAGTATCTCAGAGTAGTAAGTACAGGGTTGGGAGCTGTTTGTCCAAGGCCACAAAGAGCTGTAGCTTTAATCACTTGTCCGAGCTCCTCCAATGTTTTTATATCCTCCTCCTGCGCTTTGCCACTTGTAAATTTTTTAATAATTTCAAGTGTCTGTGCAAGCCCTTCTCTACAAGGTGTACATTTTCCACAGGATTCGGAATTTGAAAACTCAGTGAAGTATCTTGCAACATCAACCATACAATTATCCTGGTCCATAACCACCATTCCTCCTGATCCCATAATGGCTCCTAGAGCATTTAGAGATTCATAGTCAACAGGAGTCTTCATGTAGTCCACAGGTATGCATCCTCCGGATGGGCCGCCTGTTTGAACAGCCTTCACTCTCTTTTGTGAACCACTTCCCTCTCCAATTCTGAACACAATTGTTTCAAGAGTAGAACCGAGAGGCAATTCTACTAAACCGGTATTTTTGACTTTCCCTACCAGAGAGAATACTTTAGTTCCCGCGCTTTTGTCAGTCCCGGTTTCTGTAAACCAGGAGGCTCCTTTGGACATGACGACAGGTATATTGCACCATGTTTCAACATTATTGATATTTGTAGGATAGTCAAACAGACCTTTAACAGCCGGATAAGGAGGTCTTGGGACTGGTCTTCCTGCTTTGCCTTCAATACTTTTAATAAGAGCAGTCTCTTCACCGCACACGAAAGCTCCAGCTCCCTCAACAATATCAATATCAAAATTAAATCCACTTCCCAATATGTTTTCACCAAGCAATCCCAGAGATTTTGCCTGCTCAATAGCTCCCTTGAGGCGTCTTACTGCAAGTGGGTACTCTGCCCTTATGTATACAACGCCTTTCGATGCATCCATGGCATAAGCGCCTATAGTCATGCCTTCCAACAACATAAACGGGTCACTCTCTATTTCGTTTCTATTCATGAATGCTCCGGGGTCTCCCTCATCGGCATTGCATATGACATATTTTTGATCAGCTTTGACTTTGGCCATTAGTTCCCATTTTTGACCTGTAGGGAATCCTGCTCCACCACGTCCACGCAGTTTGGAGAGTTTAACCTCATCTATGACTTCCTGTGGAGATTTACCCGTAAGAACGCTATATAAAGGAAAGTATCCACCAACTCCAATATACTCTTCAATATCATCGGGCACTATCAGTCCACAGTTGCGAAGCACGATTTTCTTTTGCCATTTGAAAAATGGAATTTCATTCCAAAGAGGATGTTCAGTCAACCCCTTGCCAAATTCAAATTTCCCTGTAATAAAATCCCAGTCTTCTATGCGGCAAAGCACGTTTCTGAAAGGCATCAAGCCTTTCTGAATGGCAGAAACGACTGGAATTACATCTACCTCGGCCAGTCTGTGCAATATGACGAGTGGTTTTCCAGGTATGTAAATGTTGACTAATGGTTCTTCGGCGCAAAAACCGAAGCATCCTGTTTTTTTGAGGATAATGTCTAGTTTTCGTTCGTTAATTATACGCTGAAAACTGTCGTAGAGGACTTCAGCTCCTCTGCCTATGCCGCAAGTCCCCATACCTACAGCAATATAAGGCTTGTCGGGGAGAATTTTTGTGGCAGCTTTTAAGCGTAGCTCTTCCAAGTCAGCATAATTTGATATTCTCATCTTTTTTGTCCTCTCTAAGATTTTGTAATAATTTCAGAATCATTTCGGAAGTAACATTACTGTAGATCATGCCGTCTACTGCAACTACAGGTGCAAGGGCACACTGTCCGAAACAGGCAACGGTTTTGACTGTTATTTGTCTATCTTCAGTAGTGAAACTGGTCTCACCGTTATCAAAAGCATCCTTACATCCCGGAAGAATGTTAAGGTCTTCAAGCAGCACCTTGGAACCTTTTGTGTGGCAGGCTGTGCCTCTGCATACAATTATAGTATGCTTACCCTGAGGTTTAAGGTTGAAAAAAGAGTAAAAAGTTGCTACGCTGTAAATTTGTGAAAGCGGCACTTTGGTTCTGTAAGAGAGGTGTTCCATACTCTGTTGGTCAAGAAATTTATACTCATTTGCCTCCTGAATCTCTTCCATGGAGGTGAGCAGCATCCCTGGTTTGCCTGCATTTCTGGAAATAATCTCGTCGATAGTTCTTTTATCGACAAGAATTTCAGCATTAGTGTCCATTTAATTGTGTGTTTGTTTAAAATACCCGAGTAAATTTACAAAAATTATAATATGATTACAAAATCAAAGAAAAATTGAAAAAATTATAGGGTTTTACCTTTTTTGACAGTCTTATTTATGTAAACCGAATAGATACATTAATGCAAATTGATATGAAAAAGAGAATTAAAATTTTAGCTACTCTTCTTTCCCTCTTACTGCCAATATTGACAGTTACACCTGCATTGTCTCAGGCTGAAAAGGGATTTTACACAGTGAAGGGTGTTGTTAAAGACAAGACGACTAATAAAACTCTCGAGTATGCCAACATATTTGTGAGCGGTACTAATATTGGGACAGTTTCCAACAAGGATGGCGAATTTTCGATTAAGATAAAAAACGAACTTAATGCCAAAACTATTGAAGTATCTCGTATAGGATATTCATCAGAGGTGATAGCCGTAAAGGGTGTAAATATTGATAACCTCGTTGTTTATCTTTCGCCAAGGGATAATGTTCTGACGGAGATAACTATTCTTGGAATGGACCCTGAAA
This sequence comes from Rikenellaceae bacterium, assembly GCA_003520315.1. The sequence goes on from DOVA01000154.1 coordinate 5,297, forward strand.
TGATTATACGTGAGGCAATCAGCAGAATAGGAGATAATTTCAGCAATCAGGAAAACCTTCTTTCCGGATTTTACAGAGAAACTGTCAGGAAAAGAAGCACTTATGTAAATGTGGCCGAGGCCATAGTTGAGATATTTAAGACAAAATATACTGATAATTATGAAGGAGACCGAGTACAGGTATATAAAGGAAGAAGAATTGTATCTCCCAAGGCAAATGATACACTAGTAGTAAAACTTCTTGGAGGTCCTAATCTATCAATCTATTTAGATGTTGTCAAAAATCCCGACTTAATGTTAAATCCTGCTTCTCTGGGAGATTATACTTATAAAATGGAAATGCCGGTTATGATTGATGATAGACAAAATTATGTTGTAAGTTTTGCCCCGCAGGTTGTGCTGCCATATCCACTTTATTACGGCAAATATTACATTGATAGAGAATCGCTTACATTTTCAAGGATTGAATTCAGCCTGAGCATGGATGACCGTAACAAGGTAACACAGATGATTCTCAAGAAAAAACCTTTTAGCCTGAGATTTAAGCCAGAGGAGGTTTCGTATCTGGTAACATACAAGAGACTGGGAGACAAAAGCTATCTTAACTATGTTAAAAGCGAAATACAATTTAAGTGTGACTGGAAGAAGAAGCTTTTCTCTACAAATTATGCAATAGTTGCAGAAACAGTTATAACTAAGGTGTCTAATGATATACCACTTAAATTTACAAAGAAATATGCCTTTAACGATAACTACTCTCTCTCTGACAAGGTAGATGACTTCTATGATGAGAATTTCTGGGAAGATTATAACATTATTGAACCTGAGCAATCTCTTGAAAATGCGGTCAATAAACTTAGAAAAACGATTAATAAAAAATAACCACATCCTTTTCCTATATTTGAATAAATATTTATTTATTTTTCAATATGCTCCAGGATCTTTTGCTGGTTAAGAGAATTAAGGAGGGGGATATAGCTGCTTTTGAACAGCTCTTCAAATCAAGCTATATGTCCCTTCTCTACTATTCGATAAGTATTACCGGCAGTAAAGAGATATCAGAAGAGATAATTCAGGAGTTGTTTTATTATATCTGGAAAGAGAGGGATAAACTTCAAATAATGAGTTCACTAAAAGGTTATTTGTATAAATCGGTGAAAAACAGGTCAATTCAATATCTTCACAGTAAATGTTTCAATATGCAGTTCAAGAGTTCTTCGGAAGTTGAAATGAACACCGGTGAAGATGGAGAGAGTAATATGGAGTTGAAAGATCTTGAAAATGTTATTTTAAAGAGTATGGAGATGATGCCGATACGTAGAGCGCAAATTTTCAGAATGCACCGTTTTGATAAAATGAGCTACTCCGAAATTGCAGAAAAACTTTCACTTTCTATTAAAACTATTGAGGCAGAGATTGGTAAGGCTTTAAAAACATTACGAAGAGAGGTAAAAAAATATAATGATTGAACATCATGAATTCAAAAAAGAACAGTGAAATGACAAACCTTGCGTGGAGCAAATTGTATGATCGTCTTAATAACGAGGGTTTGTTATATACTGAAAATTCTAAAGGAAGGAGAGGGAAGATGTTGCACAACATAACACTACGTTGGGCTTTAATTGGGATGATTGTGGTTTTAGTATCCGTATATTTGGGCATAGACCGGTATAATAATGTTGGAAAAATGCTTTCATACAGCAACAATGACAATTCTACTCTGGTTAAAACTCTTGAAGATGGTTCAATAGTGTTCCTTGAAAATGGTTCTGAAATTACCTTTCCTGCCAAGTTCGGAAAAGTCAGGAAGATCTATCTGAGAGGGAATGCTTTTTTCGAAGTTGTCAGAAATACAGAAACACCTTTTATTGTAGATGCCGGTATGGTTGAAATCAAAGTACTTGGAACCTCTTTCAGTGTAGAGACGGAGAATCATTCATGTCCATCACTCTCTGTCAGGAGCGGTATTGTCAAAATTACACTTAAAGAAAATGGCACTAACCAGAAGGTTGTTGCAGGTGAGACAGCCTTTGTTGAGAGACACTCTTTACGGATAGTTCCCACATTGGACTTATCTAAATTTGCTGTTTATTCTGAAAGAATACATTTCAAAGATGAAAAGTTGAGAGATGTAGTAAAGGTTGTAAATAAAATGAAAAAAAGCGGGGACTTAACTTTGACTCTTGCAGATGATGAAAAATTGCCTGAGCGCAGTCTGACTGCTACATTTATTGACAGATCCACTGAATCAATTGCTCAAATGATTTGTTTTGCACTTGATCTTAATTATGAGATAAGAGGAGATGTTATTGTAATCTATGAATAGATTGTTTATCTGTGCTTTGTTGACAATAGGTATTATTGTAGAGACCTCTCCTTTGGTTTGGTCTCAGGAGCTGGTTAATTATGATCCAGGAGGACAGATGATCAGGTTTGATCTTAAAAAAGGGACAGTATATCAGATGATCAACAGATTGTCAGATATTACAGGATACTACTTTGTATATGACAGCGAGTTGATAAATAATGACCGGAAAGTAAGAATCAATCCAGGTGATTATAAACTCAAGGATTTAATAAGAGAAATAACTGGTAATAATGTTGATGTTAAGTTGCAGGATAAATATTTGCTCCTTTTTATTTCAAAGGGTAATACAGAAATTACATCTGAATTGAAATTAAAATCTTCAGCCGATTCTGTTTTTATTGTTAAGGGGAGGCTGCTTGACAGAATAACTGGAGAGCCTGTAGTTTATGGTACAATCGATGTAGCTTGTGGGAAAAAAACAACTGTTTCCAACCAAGATGGCAACTTTATGCTTAAACTTCCTGATTCCCTTCAATCCTCGGTTATTAGAATCTCACATATTGGTTATCTCAACAGAATGATAAGTGCTGATGTAATTGCCGGTAAGAATATAGACATATATCTTGATCAGAAGATCATACCTCTTCAGGAGATAGTGGTAAGAATGGTAGAGCCAAAGAAGGTATTGAGAGAGATGTTAAAACGCAGACAGGATAATTATAATAGCGAGACAGCCTATTTAACCTCATTTTTTAGAGAGGGTATAGAAAATAGGCACGGATTTAATCTTACCGAAGCAGTTTTAAAAATATATAAAACAGGTATTCATAGCACATTGGCGAGTGAACAGGTCAAGATATTAAAAATGAGGCGTCTTGGAACTCCCAATTATAATGATTCACTTATTGTGCGACTTAAATCGAGCATTTATTCATGTCAAATGCTCGATATTATAAAAAATCTGCCTGATTTTCTGGATCCTCAGTATTACAATTACTATAATTACTCACATACTGACATAACAGTGCTTGATGAGAGAAGAGTGCTCGTTTTTTTCTTTGAACAAAAAGAAGAAATAAAAGATCCTCTTTTTATGGGTAAACTTTACATTGATGCAGAAAACTATGCTCTTCTCAAGGCAACTTTCCAAATCAATCCTCTCTATGTTGAAGATGCAGCGGATATACTTGTTTTGAAGCAGAGTCGTCATATTAAAGCTATACCTCAAAGTGCCATTTACGAAGTTTCCTATGTGCCAGTCGATGGCAAATACTATCTTAATCACGTAAGAGCAGACCTGACCCTTAAAATGAAAAAGAGAGGCAGTCTATTTAGTTCAAATGAACATGTCTGGTTTGAAATGGCAAACTGCGAAACTAATACATCAGGAGTAAAGCGATTTGCAAATGAAGAAATAGTTTCAAACAAAAATTTTCTCTCAGAAGTGTCATATAGTTATGATGAAGCCTTCTGGGGAAACTTTAATACTCTATTACCGGAAAAGTCGTTAAAGGAGCTGATTAGAAAGTATAATTTCGATATTGGAAATTAATTTTACATCCAGGATGGTTTTTCTTTGTCCATCAAGTAATAGTCAAAATATTCATCCATTCTTTTAGTCCAGTCTTTTTTGACTTCCCATGGCTTGATATTGTGTCCTACGCCTTCGTAATTGAACATCCAAACCTCTTTGCCGAGCCTTCTGAGCCCCAGGAATAATTCCAAACCTTGAGAGTATGGTACAGCTTCATCTGCATCACAGTGCCTTGAAAGCAAAGGAGTGGTTACTCTGTTCAGAAAGAAAGTTGGAGAATTCAATATATAGTTATTCTGTTTTTCCCAAAGATTACCTCCAATTCTACTTTGAGAACATTCATACATGAACATTCTGGGTGAACCTGAACCATATCTTATTCCAGTATATGCAGATGTCATGTTTGTAACTGCTGCCTCAGAACATGCACACTTGAATATATCTGACTGAGTTATGAGAAATGCTACTTGATAGCCTCCCCAGCTATGTCCCTGGACTCCTATTCTTTCTGGATCTGCAATGCCCTCTTTTATTAGGTATTCTGTGCCACTTACCACTGTATTTACGCAGCTTTTTCCAGGCCATCCTATCTCATAATGAATATCGGGCATGAAGACCACATACCCTCGGCTAACGAATAGAATTGGATTGATTGTGGATTCTGTAGGAAGAGGATGATAAAACAGGAAAGTGTTTTCCGTCATTGTTTCATAGAAATAGACTATTACAGGATATTGTTTTGATGAATCATAATCTGCAGGAGTATAAAGAACCCCTTTTTGTTCTTTTCCTGAGCCATCACTCCATGTTATTACTTTTGATTTTCCAATAAAATATCCGCAGATCTGTTCATTAAGGTCAGTAAGTCTTCTTACAGGTTGAAAATCTTTACTGCTAAGCCAGAAGTCAGGTGCTTCATCAAAGCTTTCTTTCTTGAAGATATAGTTGTCTTTACCCAATTTCTTGTAGAAAGAAAATTTACAAGCATCTTCTATAAGCTTGACAGGATCTTTTCCAGGAGCCACCTTGTAATATCCAGAATACATGTTGTTTAGATTGAGTGATTCGAGAAAGATTGTCTCTTTTAAGTTCACCCCTCGATTTTTATTTTGATCACTGTCACTTTCAATTTTGAGTATTCTGAAGCGAATATTATGTTTTCTTCCATATCCGTTAGTTATGCAGAGAGGCTCTCCAATACCAGAAGTTGGTAGTGCCCAAACATCATACTTGTCGTAAACA
>DOVA01000162.1 GCA_003520315.1 Rikenellaceae bacterium
GTCCTTATGACTGGAATATATTCCGGAGCATACCGTCTCTCTTCACTTGGAAGTGTTTGAGAATAAACTCCATATTGTTTTTTCTGTCTGATTCTCCTAACTTCTTGAACTAGTACCTTTTCATCAATATTTAGTCGCCTGCTGCAATCTTCTATATATACCGAACGGCTTATTGCGTCAGGAATAACTGCTATACTTGCAACAACGTCGGAGATAAGCTGAACTTTTTTTAAAGGATCTTGCCTTGCTTCTTCTGCCAGGAGATTGCTTTTAAAAGTAATAAAATCCTGTTCGGAGTCTTTGAGAAACTCTTTAAGCTCTTCCGGAGAATGGCTTCTAGCAAAAGAGTCCGGGTCTTCCCCGTCGGGAAAGAGCACTACCTTTACCTGCAAACCCTCTTCGAGAAGCATGTCTATCCCCCTGATAGAGGCTTTTATACCTGCAGCATCTCCGTCATACAGTATGGTTACAGCAGGTGAAAACCTCCTGATAAGCCGAATCTGGTCACTTGTCAAAGAGGTTCCACTCGATGCTACAACATTTTCAACTCCGGCTTGATGTAGTGATAAGACATCTGTATAACCTTCAACGAGATAGCAATTTTGAAATTTGGAAATAGCACTTTTTGCAAAAAAAATCCCATAGAGAGATTTACTTTTAACATAAATTTCACTTTCAGGAGAATTGATATATTTTGCTGTCGACTTGTCAGTTTTAAGAGTGCGTCCTCCAAATGCTATCACTTTTCCTGAAACAGAATGTATGGGGAAAATGACTCTTTCGTAAAATCTGTCGAAAAGTTTCCCATTTTCAGTTTCAATGGAGAGACCTGCGGAGACCAAATACTCCTTTTTATAACCTGTTCTGATTGCAGCATTGCTTAAAGCATCTCTTTCAGAAGGCGCCCAGCCGAGCATGAATTTTCTGATAGTCTTTTCGCTGAAACCTCTCTCTTTGAAATATGTCAGGCCGATAGCTTGACCTGAAGGAGAATTCCATAGAGTATTGGAGTAAAATTCACTTGCAAATTGTGAGACCACCATCAAGCTTTCGCTTTTAAGACGATTTTGCTGTTCTTCAGCACTTTCCTCTTGGTCAGTTACTTCAATGCCATATTTTCTTCCGAGATATTTTAATGCCTCAACATAGCCAAGCTGCTCGTGTTCCATTATGAAATTGACCACATTGCCGGCTTTGCCGCAACCAAAACACTTGAAAATACCTTTAGAAGGTGATACTGAGAACGAAGGTGTCTTTTCATTGTGAAAAGGACAACAAGCAATATAATTCGCACCTCTTTTCTTAAGGGTAACGAAATCGTTGATAACATCAACAATCTGTGCAGTGTCCAGAATTTTGTCTATTGTGCTTTTGCTTATCATCAGTGCTTAAAAGCTCTTGATGCCGACAGCTGCCCTGACTTCTTTCATCGTTAAAGCGGCACTATCTCTTGCCTTATCACGACCGGATCTTGCAACTTTTCCAAGATAGTCGGTATCGTTGTAAATCTCTTCAATGCGTTCTCTGATGGGGAGGGTGTGCTTACAGATGTCTTCAGCAAGCTGTTTTTTCAGATCTCCATATCTAATTGTGCAATTGTTGTATGCTTCTGTAAAATAGTTCACAGTATCAGCAGTGGATACAATTTTCAGAAGTGTAAATATATTCTTCACCGGTTCAGACATTTCACTGTTCGGTGTTGTTGGTCCCGAGTCGGTAACGGCCTTCATAACCTTTTTGTAAATCGTCTTCTCATCATCAAAAAGATAGATGCCATTTCCCTCACTTTTGCCCATTTTGCCTGATCCATCCAATCCCGGCACTTTGACAAGGTCATCCCCAAAATTGAATGCCTGAGGCTCAGGGAATAAATTTACTCCATAAAGGTTGTTAAATCTTCGAGCCAAAGTTCTTGCAATCTCAAGGTGCTGCTCCTGGTCCTTGCCAACTGGCACTTTGTTAGCTCTGTGAACTAGTATATCGGCAGCCATCAATACAGGATAAGTTAGAAGTCCGGCGTTGACATTATCTTCTTGTTTGCGCACTTTTTCCTTGAAAGAAGTAGTACGTTCAAGCTCTCCTTTATATGCTATCATATTGAGAAGCACATACAACTCACACACCTCCGGTACATCGCTTTGAACAAAAAGAGCAGATTTCTCGGGGTCAAGTCCAGCTGCCAGATATTCGGCCAGAATAGTTCTTACTCCCGAGTGTAAATCAGCGGGGTGTGGATGGGTAGTTAAGGAATGAAGGTCGGCTATGAAGAAAAAACAGTCATATTCATTCTGCATTTTGATGTAGTTTTTCAATGCCCCGAAATAATTGCCAAGATGAAGATGTCCTGTAGATCTTATACCGCTTAATACTTTCTCCATGAAAACATTTAATTACTTTAATCCTTAACTTGAGATAATTTTTCTCTAACCTTTGCCTCTATCTCTTCCATCAAAGCTGGATTGTCCAAAAGAATCTGGCGCACAGCATCTCTTCCCTGTCCTATTTTAGTATCATTGTAACTGAACCAGGAACCGCTTTTATGTATGATATCGAGGTCAACTCCTAGATCTATTATCTCTCCAACTTTTGAAATTCCTTCCCCGAAAACTATGTCGAACTCTGCTTTTCTGAAAGGAGGAGCCAGCTTATTTTTGACAATTTTGGCACGTGTGCGGTTGCCTGTTGTTTCCTCACCGTCCTTTAGCTGGGTAACCTTTCGTACATCTACCCTAACTGAAGCATAAAATTTAAGCGCATTACCACCTGTGGTTGTTTCAGGGTTTCCAAACATTACCCCGATTTTTTCACGAAGCTGGTTTATGAAAATGCAGCATGTGTTGGTTTTGCTGATATTTGCAGTTAACTTTCTAAGAGCCTGACTCATCAATCTGGCTTGCAAACCCATTTTGGAGTCTCCCATCTCGCCTTCAATTTCAGCTTTGGGAGTAAGAGCCGCAACCGAGTCGATGACAATAATGTCTATTGCTCCAGAGCGGATAAGTGCATCTGCAATCTCAAGAGCCTGTTCTCCGTTGTCAGGCTGTGATATTA
>DOVA01000068.1 GCA_003520315.1 Rikenellaceae bacterium
CCATGAAGTAATTTAAAATACGGCTTGCAGTATCTATTGAAATCCACTGATTGGCATCTGAAGGATCAACCCCGAATATCAGATAACCTAACGCCATTAAAATGACAGTAGTAGAAATCCCAAATGTGACCCATCGGCTCCAATCACTCTCTCTCACCAATGCAGGAGTTGTAACTTTTGCCCCCAGAACAGACAAACCGTCATAAATAGCAGGTATCCAAATCTTTGTAATTGCAATAACCACTCCGGTTATGACTGAAACAAGCAGAAAAATTTCACTGAAAGAATAGTTCACATTACCAAGAAACATGTCCTTTACAAACAACATGGCAAATGTCATGACTGCAAGAACAAATCCAGCAAAACCCACAAATTTTGCCAATTTGTCAAGTTGCCTGTTCAACGGAGTCTCTTCAGGGTTTTTCTCAGCTGATTTCTGTGCCACCTTTCCATATTCGGTAGAATCACCAACAGCAAAAACCCTGGCAATGCAATGACCATCTACTATTGTAGTCCCCCTGTAGATGTTGTTCGTGGGATAAGTTGCTTCATCATCAAACATGGCAGGATTTACGCTCTTTTCTATAACAGGCTCTCCTGTCAATGTAGACTCGTTGACCAAAAGAGAAACTGCCTCAATCAAGGTTGCATCAGCAGGAACCTCTTCACCAGTATCAAGCAGAATAATATCTCCAACTACAATGTCTTTTTTGGGTACTTCTCTAATATTACCGTCTCTTATAACCTTAACAAGAGTTTCATCATTAACCTGATTTAAAATATCGAACTTCTTGCTGGCGTCCATTTCAAACCAGAAGGATACGCCGGTTGCAAGAAATATAGCACAGAAGATACCTATTGTTTCTACAAATTCATTGTGAACAAATGATATACCTAATGAAAGAAATGCAGCAACAAGCAAAATCCTGATTATTGGATCATTAAATTTTAAAAGAAATAATTTCCAAAGAGGATCTCTCTTTGGAGGAGTAAGCACATTGCTGCCGAATTTTTTTCTGCTTTCCTCAACTTCACTTATACTGAGACCTGAATGTAATTTACTTGTATCCATATATTGATTCACTTGTTAATGTTTTTACCACTTAACATCCCGCAAGCCGCAAGAATATCCTCACCTCTCGAAGCACGAATCGTTGCGATCAAGCCTTCTTTGTTCAATCTTTCCCTGAACAACTCAATTTTGGCATTTGGAGTTGGTTTGTATGGGAAATCCGGGATTTGATGAAAGCGTATTAGATTTACTCTACACTCAAGTCCTTTCAAAGCCCTTATCAACGCATCGGCATGACGTTTCGAATCGTTCCATCCATCAAACATGATATATTCAAAGCTTACTCTTCTCTGCCCCGTGAAGTCAAACCGACGAATTATCTCAAGCGTCCTTGCAAAAGGCCAAGCCTTTTGCGCAGGTACAAATTCGAGACGTTCCTCTTCAAACGGGTTATGTAAGGATATCGCAATATGACATTTGTAATCATTCAAAAAGTCGATAAGTGGCTCGTGAATACCTATTGAAGAAACAGTGATTCTTTTAGGGCTCCATGCAAATCCCCAGTCAGCAGTTAAAATGTTTATTGCACCGGATACTTCACCAAAGTTGTCAAGCGGCTCTCCCATACCCATAAATACTATATTGGTGATTTTATCGCTTTCCTCAACATTTTGTAATTGAGAAATAATCTCACCCGCAGTGAGATTACCCTTGTATCCCACTCTTGCAGTCATGCAAAACTTGCATCCCATCCTGCAGCCTGCCTGGGACGAGACACATAAAGTAACTCTGTTGTCTTCAGGTATTGTGACTGATTCAATAAATGTTTCACAAAGTGAGGGAAAAAGATATTTTTTTGTTCCGTCCGAAGAGAGTGTAACCTTTTCAGGACTGAATCCGCCAACTTGATACTGTTCCGAAAGTCTATCTCTGTTTGCTTTCGAAATATTGGACATCTGCATTATATCCTTACAATTTTTCTTGTAAATCCACTCAGCAATCTGCTTAGCAGAAAAAGCCGGAAGTGACATATTTACAACGATTTCTCTGAGCTGATCCAGACTCTTACCAAGTAGCCATGTTTTCATTTTACAAATGTAGAGATTTTTGGAAATCATTTGTTATTTTTGCATGAACAAAAAAATACAACATTATGGCAAAGGAGAGTGAAGAAGTTAAGAAAGGTGCTGAGATTAGTTCTGAGAAGCAAAAAGCCTTACAGGCTACTCTGGACAAACTTGAGAAGGATTACGGGAAAGGCACTGTAATGAAGATGGGAGATCAGCCAAAATGGGAGGTTTCCACAATACCGTCAGGATCGATTGCCTTGGATCATGCGCTTGGTATTGGAGGATACCCAAGAGGAAGAGTCATCGAAATTTATGGCCCTGAGTCAAGCGGTAAAACTACACTTGCAATTCATGCAATAGCTGAAGCACAAAAGAGTGGAGGTATAGCTGCGATCATTGATGCAGAACACGCATTTGACAGGACATATGCCAAAAATCTCGGAGTAAATGTGGATACACTTTTAATATCACAGCCTGACAACGGAGAACAGGCTCTTGAGATTGCAGATGCACTTATCCGCTCTGGAGCAATAGACATTATTGTCATCGACTCGGTTGCGGCTCTT
>DOVA01000086.1 GCA_003520315.1 Rikenellaceae bacterium
AAATGATCGCCGGACTGCAAAAGACTACGATGTCCAAATTCATTCGCGAGGGCATCAAACTCCGGCTGGCACAGTATGACAAAGAAAATAATTCAATGGTGGAAGGATAGTACCTTTCTGAACTTACGTTTTTTTCATTTTTTGGATAGTCCAACTTTTGATATGAATTTTTATATTGAACATTAATTGTCATGTGGCCGCTTTTCCCAATCTTGCATTTAATTGGGACACCTTCAACTTCCGAACCAAAGTCTAACCCGGCAGTTTGATCTAACGTAATCTCCATGTTCTCAACTTTATTTTCTTTACCAGCTCTGATTAGATCAATAGTTGCTTTTTTTTGAGCCTCGATGGTATTAGTCCCTGATTTGGAAATCTGCTCGGAAACCCAAGTTCCCGCCTTTATTAAGAGACTCAATTCTCTTACCCAAGGCACCCAACGATATTTCTCCATTGTTTCTAGTGCATTCTTCCGACCATTTGGTGTAGTAACGTCAAATTTAAAGTCTTTCACATATTCCCCTTAAACAATTAATATGTCACGGATTTTTCAAATATTTATTGCAATCATGCCCAATTGACACGGCCTTGTTTCTCGTCGGTTATGAAAACTTATTCTGGATTGCCCTTTTTATTTGTTCAAGCGATATAATACTGCTTCACCTTCATGTTTTTTATCACTTCCGTCTGATATTGACATTGCATCTTCAAATAGATGTGTTTCGTTTGCGTTCAGGGTTGGAACTTTTAATAATGTATAAAACACGGCGGAATTTGTATTTTTAAATTTTATAGTCACCTCTAAAAAATGATCTGATTGATCCCAATTTTTATATGAGGAATTTTTTATCCAAATGTCGTCATCTAAAAACCCCCATTTTATACCCCATTCATAATTAAGAGTGGGAATAATCTCTGACCTTTCAATTATTTTTTGAAACCATTTGTTCTTTTCGGCCACTGTCTCAGCTAAAATGCCTAACATCCTCTGTGAATCTGCCAAACCCTGCTCAGCAGCTTTGTGATACCATTTTATTGCTTCTTTTTTATCTACAGATACGGCTATTCCATGTAAGTAACAATTACCCAATTCATGTTGTGCCTCAAGATGCCCTTGCACAGCAGCTTTTCGGTACCATTTTAAAGCTTCATTGTCATCCATGTCAACTCCAAGACCGGAAGCATAGTAGGAACCCAGTTCATATTGTGCATCTGCATGTTCCTGATCTGCTGCCTTGCGAAACCATTTTGCGGAATCAAGACACGGCCCCAAAAGTAACCCTAATGCATACTGTGCATCTGCATGGCCCTGTCCAGCTGCCTTGCTAAACCATTTTTGGGCTTCAGATTTATCCTCTGCAGAGCAAAGACCTAGGTAATATTGTGCATCTGCATGTCCCTGCTCAGCTGCTTTTAGAAACCATTTAATGGCTTCATTCTCATTTTCGTCTATACCCCGTCCTTCTAAGTAGCAATTGCCCAAATTTACTTGTGCCTGTATATGCCCTTCTTCCGATGCTTTTCTATAATATTGGACAGCTGTACTCAAATTATCTTCCACACCAATGCCTTTGGAGTAGCAATCACCCAAAATGTTCTGTGCATCCGCATGTCCCTGCTCAGCAGCCTTTTGATACCATTTAATGGCTTCATTTTGATCTTCTTCTACTCCGTTACCTTCATTGTAACAATTACCCAAATTATATTGTGCCTCTTTATCACCACGTTCTGCTTTTATGCGATAGAGTTCTGCTGTCTTAACTACATCTGTGCTGGCTTCTTGTTCAATTACTGCCAAAACATCGCTTTCACATTTTTTTGCCAATTCTTTACTTAATCCAAGCTCTTGAATCTTGAGATCTAAAAATATCCTTGCTTTTGGAGATATTTCATAAGTGTCTTCTGTTTTTTTGCGAACAAGTGTCCGGTATTCTTCCATTTTGTGCGAGATATTCTTGCTAATTTCTTCAACTACATCCGCCTCACATTTTTTAGCAATATCCGGCGATATGCCGAAACTTTGTGCCGACAAATCGAGCCGCATTCTTTTCTTTGCTGTAATTTCAGGGACATCCCCCAAAAAATTTTTAACCTCTTCCCTGTATTTTCTTTCTGCTTCGTCCTTATTCTGATGATGGTTTATCACGGACTCTTCGATCTTTTTGACTTCTTCATCGGTAAGTTTCAATATCTTCTGTTTCATTTTCAGCATTTCACGTTCTTCATCATCAATTACACCGGGAGTCTCCTCATCATTCATCAGAGCGGCAACTATATCCATGTATTCTTTATATCTTTCCTGGCTGGTGTCCATTTCAACCGGAGAAGCAGACGGAGATTTCTTTGCGCTTTCTTTTGTGGTCGTAGTTGCCGGAGAATCCAGAAATTCTATCAGTCGTCTGCCGTTTAATAGCTCAATTCCCAAATGGTAATATTCAAGATGGGCTGAAACATCGATACCGCAATCCTTTTTCAGGTAACAAAGTGCCGCCTGCTTAATCTCATCGCGGATTTTATCAACTGGAT
>DOVA01000047.1 GCA_003520315.1 Rikenellaceae bacterium
GGTTAAGATATCTCATATTATAAATTATGTCATTCAAAGTAAATAGAGTACCGTCCGGCCAGAGCATAAGATCTCCTGCTCCAAGTCCCAAACCACTTCGATGTGTTAGAAGATCTCTTATTGTAAACTCATTGGTGACATACGGGTCATAAAGTTTAAATTCAGGAATTATGTCTGTTACATGTGTGTCCCACTCGATTTTACCTTCATCCACCAGTATGGCAAGAGCTGCAGCTGTAAATGCCTTGCTGTTGGAAGCAATAGCAAAAAGTGTATTCTCATCAGTCTTTTTCCCAGTGATAATTGAAGAGACACCATATCCTTTCATATGCACAATTCTGTTGTCTTTAACAACTGCAACTGCTATTCCCGGAACATTAAACGATTTCATAGTATTTTCAACAAGACTGTCAAGCCTGGCAGAAGATATCTCCTGTGAATAAAGAGGCACCGAGCAACAGATCAAAATGCAGATCATTGCTACAGTTTGTCTTATTAGACGAATGGTTTTCATATTTGAGTATTTTAGTTATTGCAAGATATTTTTTTTAAATTCGCATAAACAGATAAAAATGGATACTTTCCTAATTATATTGGGACTGATTTTTACTCTTACAGGTCTTTTAGGTTGTTTACTTCCGGCAATACCTGGTCCTCCTCTTTCCTTCATTGCACTTCTCCTGATTCACTTAACCAAGGAGGCAGATCTCAGCAATTCTCTTTTGCTTGCTATGGCTGTACTGACAATAGTGGTAATGGTATTGGACTATATAATACCACTCTGGGGAACAAAAAAATTTGGAGGCACAAAATTTGGCACATGGGGAGCTACAATAGGACTGATAATAGGATTTTTTCTTGGTCCTTTAGGTATAATAATCGGTCCATTTGCAGGTGCTGTCTTGGGAGAAATGGTCAACGGCTCTTCAGGGAGCAGGTCTCTTCGTGCAGGAATTGGATCATTTTTGGGTTTCCTTATGGGAATTGGTTTAAAATTGGTTGTGTCCGGAATCATGACTTTTTACTATTTTAAGTACTCTCTCCCAGTTATAAAAAATCTCATATCAACTCTTTAAATGCACTCGAAAGGTATTCGGCTATATCTCCTGATATTAGAGAATACTCACTTGTGTTCATTACCGCAAAATCTCCTGCAAGACCATGCAAAAATACACCGATGCATGCTGCCTCAGATGCGGNNCCTTGAGCGCGGAGAGCAAGAATGACTCCTGTAAGAACGTCCCCACTGCCAGCTGTGGCCATACCTGGATTACCCGTTGTGTTTTTGAACAGTCTTCCATCAGGTGCTGATATTGTAGTTTCGTGTCCCTTTAGAACCACTATTGCATGATACTTTTCCGAAAATTGACGCTGCATGTATATTTTGTTGTTGTCATCAATCTTTACTTCCATAAGCCTCGAAAATTCGCCGGGATGAGGCGTAAAAATTGTTTGTTCAGGAAGTAGTTCAAGAAGATCTCTGTTGGATGCAATAATATTAATAGCATCTGCATCAATCACTAACCTGGCTGGTTTGGATCTCAGTAAGATCTCTGTTGCTCTTACAGTTGATTCTGCTCTTCCTATCCCGGGACCTACTGCAATTGCATCAAATTTCTCAATTGGTGGAGGAACTGAAAAACAATCAGAAGAAGAATCGACACTACACATGACTTCAGGAATTGATATTTGCATGATTTGATAACCACAGGATGGAACATGTGCAGTTAGTAAACCAACACCTGAGCGCATACATCCCCGAGATGCCAGGACTGCCGCACCCATCATTCCGAAAGATCCGGCTATTATAAGTGCATGTCCATAATCTCTCTTGCTTGAGTCTGCTTTCCGCTCTCGCATGAGAGTCCTTACATATTCATATGTAAGCAATTGGATACTGCTAGATTTTATTTCCATTCATCAGGCATTTTAATGGTGAAATATTCAAAACAACCTCTGTCGGCCATAGTCACAAAAGCTGTAATTTCGCTGTCTGCATTTTTAAGAGCTATGTTAGAGCATAATTTTCCTTTAAGGAAAACTTCCTTAAGCATTTTCCCTTTCGGAGACAAAATTACTACACTACCTTTCCCATGTCTCGTAACATAAAGGTTTCCCCATTTATCACACCGCATGCCGTCCATGCCAAAATCAGTAAATTTATAAAACAACCTTTTACCAGAAACTACGCCATCAGATAATATGTCATAAACCCAAATTAATCTTTTGACGGATTCATTTACGTAAAGCCTGTGACCATCCGGGCTTACCTCAATCCCGTTAGTTGTACCCATATTGTCTTCGAGTAAAAGTACTTTACCTGTCAGATCTATCATCCATAATTTCCCGGTAGAATCTTTCCAATTGGGATCGCTGGCATATATAAATCCCGTAATAGGAGATATGGCTATATCGTTCGGCTGGTTCATGGAGGGCTCATGCGCAAAAAATTCAATTTTTTTTGATGATGGATCTACCTTTAATATATTATGTCCCGTATAATCAGCTATATACATAAACCCTTTACTGTCAAATATTATTCCATTACCTATAGACCCCTCAGGCAGATGCAGATAACAAGAAGCCTTCCCATCTGGAGTTACTACACCAACTGTGCCCTGTTCGCCAAAATTAACTGCATAGAGATTGCCTTTTGAGTCGAAAGATGGTCCTTCAATGCCTTTTGTAAAAGTCCATTCAGGAAGTAAATCTTTGACCTGCTGCGAAAATAGTTGTGTGTAAAAAGCTGTTGTTAAAACAGAAAAAAATAAAAACTTTAGTCTTACCATTTCAAAAATGTTATTATAATATTGAAATTATCAACAATAATAGTACAAAAAATTTGTCATTTATTCAACAATTTCTACTTTTGCACATCGAATAAATGTCATGAGTAGAGATTTCAATCATATAATTTCTTCTTCAAGAGTGTCTTATGACACGCTTTCTACTCTGATTTTGATGTCATCCATGATGATGCGAATGCATCGCGAGATGCTCGGTTAATTTCAGGATCTTACGCGGGTCCCTTGGGTGTAAGCCCAAAAATCCAATAACATTTTCAATTTTTTATAGTGCTAAAGCTCGAATTCTTGTGCATGAAAACCATGAACAGATATTTTTATAAATATAACTCTCCTTTTGAATTAGAGTGTGGAGAGAAGCTTGAACAACTTGAAATTTGCTATCACATAACAGATAATTTTACAACAGATAAAAAAGTCATTTGGATATGCCATGCTCTTACTGCAAACTCTAATCCTGAAGAATGGTGGCCAAATTTTGTAGGAAAAGGCAAATTGTTCGATACTG
>DOVA01000098.1 GCA_003520315.1 Rikenellaceae bacterium
AAAAGGAAGACAGATTTGACGGTGTGTGCAGGTACTATTATTGCACGGCGAAGAATGAGGGAAAGCTGAGTCCATACCAAAAGATCGTCGTAATCAAGAAGCCATTTTCAATCACACTTGAGTTGTTCCTGGCGGATAACAACAAGTATGTTCACGATTTGGAGATCAACGGGTAAACCTACAGAAGAATCTACGGGAAATGAGCATTATGGTCCCTTAAACGAGCTGTTGAATATTGATCTTGTCAGACCGGTGGTATTTGTCTGATTGCAATTATCTAATTTACTGAAAAAGAGAGCACCAGGTCAATCTTGAGAATTTCTCCTTCAGGACCTGTGGTTGCAATGAATGCGGTACTATCATCGAAGAATTTACCTCTGAGAAATATCCATTGAGAATCTTTCCTAAGATGTTTTATATTTTGAATTTCGTTTTCATCTTCGGGATAAAGGACATTGAGAGCATTTTCAAACAGCGTTGCTGAGTTTTCGTTGGTCAGCAGGAAGTCCTTTCTGACAAGTGACAGCAAGACCGGGCATTCCAGATCCATATGAACCGGTTCAATCATGCTTATGACAGAGCCATTGACGTTGACATAATTATCTGATCCGCAGGAGTTGGCTCCTGATCCTGTTTCGACAAAAAAGATATTGATTTTGTAGAATTTGCCTGAAAAAACTTTGCAGATGGCTGTCTGATCAATGTACTCAAGTTGAAATTCGACACTGTTTTTAACAAAATCATCAATAAGCTTCTGGCTGGATGGGTCAATTGTCTGAGCAGAGATACTGACGCAGAACAATAACAGAATTAATGGGCTGATAAGATTTTTCATCTTGAGTTTTTGATTCCAGACGCAGAGTGCAACCGGTTTTTGACAGATACACATATGTTGTTATATGGGACTGGTTTCCTGTATTTCAAGTTTACCCTGCTATTTCAAATAATTTAATTCTCTAAGGGAGTCTCGGGCATCTTCTGCAAATTTTTGATAAGAGGGTAAATTCATTAGGCTTTCAATTGATAACTCTTGAGATATCGGGGAATATAGATCTGATATGGTAAGTTTTCTTCTGCGACGCGAAATTTCTGTCTGGGATAATCTTATCGTTTCATTTATCGGGGGTTTTGGATTAGCAATTCTTTCAATCTGGTGGACCTTTTCTGGAAGGTTGAGATCAGCATTGCTCATACTGGTTCCTATTTTCTGCTTAAGTAGATCCAGATCACACATCATCCATGCTTCAGTCATTCTTACAGGGACTACCGCAACGAGATTCTTACAAGCATTAATATTTCTTCGGACCGCATCAAAAGCCGGATTAATTTTATTACTGAGAACCCTTGTGGCATCTTTACTGTCGGCATCACAATGAACACATATCACATGGAAAAAATCATATTCTACTGCTAATGCCTCTATTCCTGCAATAAAGTCAGTTGAATCAGTTTCCAGAAACTCAGGTGAGTGGACTTCAATGTCTGAGCTGCATTCGAATACAAGGTTTTCGTAAGTTTTCCTGATAATGTTTGAAAGAAACCTTTCATCGGTAGTCCCTTCAACTGTAAATCCAATCTGTAATATATTACTCATCGGCTAACTTCCAAAATCTTTAGATTCAAGATACTTTTTTACTTCAAGATCGGTCATTTTAATTTCTGAATCTTCAATAAAATCTAGTGAGGGTTGCCCATATGACTTAATAACTGGTATTAGCTTGGTAGCTTTTATATTAAGATGCTTCTCAATTGAGATCTTGGATACTAATTTTGAAAACCAAACAGAAGTTTCAATGGTTGGGTCATTACTATTTAGAATTTTTGCCACGAATCCAGCAGAATGTGTATTTACTATAATCTGACGGAGAGGCAATTCATTTTCACTGTCAGAATATTCAGTGGAAAGTCCTCTTAGTAACTTAATCATCATTTTAAGCCTAAACGGATGGATTCCATTTTCTGGCTCTTCAAAACAGATTATTCCCTTATGATGGTCATCATATTTTAAAATACATAATATAAGGATTCGTAAGGTTCCTTCCGATAATACCCTTGATGTGAATTGACGGCCATCATCACTTTGCATCTTAATTACAAACCTATTTTCTGAGAGTTCTTCAGTAACATCAACTTTAGTAAAATTTGGGAGTAGATTATTAAGCTCCAGAGATATATCATTTAAAACATTTGGATTATCGAGCTTAATTCTATAAAGTGCAGCAGCTAGATTCGCTCCGCTATGTGAAATAAAATCAGGCGCCATTCTAGAACTGGGTTTTCTCAGATCCTCAGGATTTAATTGCAGGAATCTCCAATTTAACATTTCAGCTTTTGCTGCGAAAATATGAGGAAATTCAACACTGTTGACGCTGCTTAATGCACTCTGTGCTATGTCATTAGATGAGAATTCCCTCCCGGGGCCCGGTTTGCCATCAAGAGGTATTTTTACGATTCTTTTCCCATTTATAAACTCTGTTAGGATATAGGGCTTACCTCTCTTGCCAGACTTCACTTTGGGTCTCCAATACTCAATATAAGCATTTGGAATATTCCTCTTAATCCAAGTATCCTCTTGATGTTTTAGCTTTACCAACTTCTCATGAGTTATCCTTAAATCTTCAAAACCTTTTTGATTTTTTATTCTAACGATATGAATTTCATATCTTAATCTTGTATACTTCAGTGAGGCTTCTTCCCCCCAATTGTCCTTTATAGTTTTATCGACAAGGAGTTCAACTGCAAGTTCAATTTTCTCAGAAAAGGCAGACGGACTAATTTGGGTGAATTGTTCATCTGAATCACCACGCAGGTTTTTGAAAGCTGATCGGATGTCTGTGTCGGCTAAATTCGAAATAAGATTTAAAGCGTCAAAGATGTTACTTTTACCTGAAGCATTTGCCCCTGCAATAACTGTGAAAGGAGTAAATTCCATTGTGAATGCAGTAAAAGTTTTGAATCCATTGATCTCTAATCTGGTTATCATAAATCTTATATTTACCTACTGCTAATATACAGCCATTTTGCTTGATATCTAAAGTGATGTTTTACTATTATGAGCAAGATTATGAAAATTCGACTAGAATAATAAAGTATGCACACAATGATTCTCCTCAATCATTAGGTGTCAAGGTGGTAATAACTACACCAAAGGTCTTTTGTCCGGATCGCGTTTCCCACTATTCCATTACAAAGACACCCCCTGCAATATCACGGAACCTG
>DOVA01000051.1 GCA_003520315.1 Rikenellaceae bacterium
TAGTGATGCCGGAAAATATTATTTGCAAAAACAACAGCGTTCCCTGGGAGTTGCTGAAGAGGAAATAATAAAAATTGCCATTAAGTCAATGGGGCTTGATGATCTCAAACCTTTCAATCCTAAAGAAAAGGTTATTGAGTATCTGATTGAAGACAAAAACTGTAAAAGGCTCGTTGATCTTACAGCAAGAGGATTTACTTTGGAGACAGCTTCGGAATCTTCCGCGCCCGGAGGAGGATCTGTCTCGGCCTATATGGGTGCTCTTGGCGCTGCACTCGGCACTATGGTCGCAAATCTTTCGGCTCATAAACCGGGATGGGATGAAAGGTGGAAATACTTTTCAGACTGGGCAGAAAAAGGTCAGGAAATTATATCCGAATTGACTTTTTTAGTAGACGAAGATACTAATGCATTCAATAAGATTATGAACGCATTTTCCATGCCTAAAGGAAATGATTCAGAAAAAAAGATGCGAGAAGATGCTATACAATCTACCACACAATATGCTACGGAGATTCCTCTAAAAACAATGAAAGTGGCATATTCAGCTTTTGATCTTCTTGAAGCCATGATAAAAGATGGCAACCCAAATTCTGTTTCAGATGCAGGAGTGGGAGCATTGGCTGTCAGATCTGCTGTTTACGGTGCATATATGAATGTGTTGATTAACTCGGTCGATCTCGAGGATAAGTCTGTAGCAGAACGACTTACAGGCGAGGCTCGGGAGGTGTTGGATCTTTCACTTGAGAGAGAGAGAGAACTTGTTGATTATGTGATTCAAGTTTTGAAATCTCGTAAATAGTGTTTTTTTTGAATTTTGAGTAGTATCTTTATTGCAGTTTTAGGTTATTAATATGCGAAGAAGACTCTTATTGCTATTACTGTTTTTTATAATTTCATGTGATGGAATTAAGAATGAAAATGCCAAGTTATATTCTCGCATGCAATCTTGGGAGCATTTAATTATTCAAAATTCTGAAGCTCTACTAGATAGCCTTAACCAACTGGATAAATTTTCTTTGGAGGGTGAGAACGAAGCCTATTATTATTTACTGAGAAGTATGGCTAAAGAGAGGGCTGCAATGGGATTCAGAGAAAATGAAATTGAGAATATCGGTAAATCTCTTTCATGGTATCAGTCGCATAGAAAAGATGGAAGAAACTATTGCAGAGCATTGCTGTATAATGGTATTCTAATTTCAATGGGAGGTTCAAAGGATTCTACTGCTTATGATTATCTGATTAAGGCCGATTCTGTTTATCAAGCATATAGTCTTGAAGATCCATATATTCTTTCAAAGTGTTATGAGTACAAAAGTAAAATTTTGAGAGCTCAAAAAGCTTTTCCCCTTGCTGAAGTCTATTTAAACAAAGCCATAAAGGCTGCTTCCGAGTTAAATGATTCAGTGGGAATTGTAAGACTTAAGACAAAACTATTAAGACTATATCTTTTAATGGGTAATATTCCCAAAGCCTTTCAGAGCATAGCATCAATTCAATTTGCTCAAAATGCATCACCTGCTATGGAATATGAATTGTGTAATGCCATGTATATCTTTTATGTAAGTATGAGAGAGTCGGAGATAGCTACTGCTTATCTCAAAAGAATGCTAAATCTTGCTAAGAAATATAATCTTAAAGATGTTGATTATCAAAGTTTAAATTATAGGCTCGCTATTTATTATGACAATAAAGGTATAAGAGACAGTGCTGAGACCTATTTTCTTGAAACGCTCAAACAATCAAATGATACTGTTGCAGATAAAAGTTATACATACCCAGCGCGCTATGCTTTGTTTCTTCAGAAGCATGGTGATTTTCAGTCTGCATGTAACTATTACAAGGAGGCATACGAAAATCTCTTAAGATATTCTACAACCCGAACACGTGAAAAACTTCTTGAAATAGATAACAAAAATGAAGTTGCAAAGCTTAATACTCAGCTTGACAAAGCAGAGAAACATCAATTATATCTGATATTGGTCGTTGTAGTTCTTTTCTTTTTTTTGACTTATAACGTATTAAAAAATAACTACTTAAGGAAATCAAATATCTCATTTGCTGGTATTGAAGAAAAAGAATGGCTGTTGAGTGAGATCAGCAAAGCCAATGCCTTGTCAATGCCTGATCTTATAGAAGATGTTTTCAACGAAGCTGAAAGATCGAGGCGATACAATCAGACCATTTCAGACAATCTTCACAAATTTGTTAAAAGGACAAAGGAGGAGATGAAGGATCAGTATTCACAGATTGTAAATAGTAATAGATTTATATCTGCTTATCCATATACCCGTTACTTAAGCTCGATTTGTTCTCCAATTGACATTCTTATGCTGGTTCTGGTAAAGAGTGGCCTCACAAATAAAGATATTTCAATTATTCTCTCCATTCCTTATTCAAGTGTGAGGGCAAGAAAGTCTAAAATAAAAGATGTTATCCTTGAGAGTGGTGATATCCCTGAAGAGGAGAAAAAGATAATACTGTTCTAAAGCAATTGCACATAAAAAATGAGGCTGTCTAAAAGTAGACAACCTCATTTCAATCAGTTTAGAGACTACTAAATGCTGGCCAATCTTTTGTATGAATTATATCTCATTTTAGCATACTCTTCGGTAAGTTTAAACAGCTCTTCGGCTTCCTTTGGGAATGTTTTAACAAGTGAACTGTAGCGAACTTCTCCTTTGATAAAATCCTGAAATTTACTCCAGTCAGGCTCTTTACTGTCGAGAGTGAAAGGATTTTTGCCTTCTGCTTCGAGAGCAGGATTATATCTGTAAAGATGCCAGTAACCACATTCAACAGCTAACTTTTCTTCTCTTTGGGACGCACCCATCCCATTTTTCAGTCCGTGGTTAATACATGGTGAGTAGGCAATGATGA
>DOVA01000148.1 GCA_003520315.1 Rikenellaceae bacterium
GTTACATCGAAGCAGACATTTCTTGCAGACAGTAGTTTTATCTATAATAGTAATAAATATTCAAAGAGCAGTACTGATGCCAACAGCGCTTCTGTCAATCTTGAATATAAGTTCAATGATAAAACATCTATTTTGTTCAGACCCAATATGAATATCGGAAGTGGATCCTTTAATGAAGAAAATGTATATTTTACAAAGGGTGTGCTCGGAAGTTCAATAAATGACGGTAGCAGCAAATCTTATGGCAATAGTGATACTAGATCTTTAAACGGGGATCTTTTATTAAGGCAGAAGTTTAATAAGACAGGCAGGACGTTTTCTGTTAACTTTAATTATGGATACAGTAATAATGATATAGAAGCCTTCAATGAGTCAACTACCAATAGCTATGGCACTAATCCACTCACTACAGAAGTAAGACAGAAGTATAATACAGAACAGGACAATTATTCTCTGAGCGGGAGAGCTTCATATACAGAGCCACTTGGTAATCATTATTACATGGAGTTGGCTTATTCTTACAACTTCAGAAAAAATAATTCTGATAAAGTTGCAAAAAACTTTAATCAAAATACCGGTAATTA
Source organism: Rikenellaceae bacterium (assembly GCA_003520315.1). Next base: position 585 of record DOVA01000148.1, read on the forward strand.
TGATCTTTATGATTCAACCTATTCAAACAGTTTTGAGAATACATTTATCAATCAAATAGGAGAGCTTAATATCAGAAAAGTTGAGGAAAAGTACAGCTTTACTCTTGGAATGAATGTCCAACCAGCTTATACACATAGTATAACTACATCTGATCGTAAAACTACTGATCTTGAAAGAAGTGTTGTTAATTATTCTCCTTCAGCTTTGTTAGATATTGACTTTAGTGATTCCAAATCTTTGAGAATAAGATATCGTGGCAGCACAAGACAGCCTTCAATAAGCCAGATGCAGCCAGTGAAAGATAATTCCAATCCGCTTTTTGTGTCTGAAGGAAATCCAGATCTTCTTCCTGAATTTTCACACAACCTTTCTCTAAACTTCAGAAATACCAACAGGAGCAATTTCAGTACAGTCAATGCCAGATTGGATGGAACTTATACTCTCGACAAGATTGCGAACAAAACCTGGTATGAAGAGGGTGGAATCCAGCACACAAAACCTGTAAACGATCAAGCTGTCTACTCAATTTCTGGAAATATTATGTGGAATACACCGATAGAGAAAACAAAGAAGTTTTATTTTATGACAAATACCAGAGCAGGTATTAATAATGGGATAAACTATTCCAGCAGCACTGCTTCTGAAACAGGTGCAGTGAAGAATATAACAACTTCTCTCTCTGTTTCAGAAATGCTTAGATTGGCATATCGTGGCGAGAAGCTTGAGATTACTGCAGGAGGAAGGGTTTCTTATGCCAAGGCTTGGTACACTATAGGTGAAACAAAAGATGCCACATGGAATAATTCTCTGAATGCTACTATTAACTGGACTTTGCCTGCAGGCTTTGGTCTTGCAAGTGATATAGAGCACCAGTTTTATGTTGGATATGGAGAAGGATATAATGATCCGGCGACTGTTTGGAATGCCGAGGTTTCCAAGTTGCTTTTCAAAAACTCTGCTTCTTTGATATTTAGAGTATTTGATATATTGGACCAGTCCAAGAGTGTTAGAAGGACTACTACAGACAACTATATTCAGGATGTCAGCAGTCTGACTCTCAAACAATATTTTATGCTCTCATTTACGTGGCGTTTTGGAAAATTTGGGGACAGAAGCGGTCAGCAAGGAGGCTCCAGAGGTATGAATCATGGAAGATTCGGCCCTCCAGGTGGAGTATTTCACAGGTGATTATGCTAACGTTTGTAATGAGAATAACTTCTCCATTTTTCAATAACAGAGAGCATATCTGAAGGTACGGGAGACTCAAAAAAGAGTCTCTCGCCTGTTTTTGGATGAGTAAAGCCGATAGTTCTTGCATGTAAGGCCTGTCGAGGGAGCAATTCAAAGCAGTTGTCTACAAACTGTTTGTATTTGGCATAGAAAGTTCCATTGACTATTTTATCACCTCCATATCTATCATCGTTGAAAAGAGGATGCCCGATGTAATCCATATGGACTCTTATTTGGTGTGTTCTTCCTGTTTCCAGTCTACATGAAACAAGGGTTGTATAGCCAAATCTTTCAATAACTTTATAATGTGTTATTGCATGTTTCCCAATGGAACCATCAGTAAAAACCTTAAAACGCATTCTGTCGTTTGGATCTCTCGAAATATTGCCTGTAATAGTGCCACTATCTTCTTTGAGATTGCCCCAAACAAGGGCAACATATTCCCGGTCGATAGTGTGATCAAAGAATTGACGTGCAAGGTTAAACTGTGCTTCGTCATTTTTAGCTACTAACAAAAGGCCTGATGTGTTTTTATCGATTCTGTGGACTAAAATACCCATCCTTTCATCAGGAGCATTTTCATCTTGACTTATACCGAGATGGAAGGCGAGAGCGTTTACAAGAGTCCCTGAAAAATGGCCGTGGCCTGGATGAACTACAAGCCCGGGCGGTTTATTAATCAGTAACAGGTCGTCATCTTCGTAGATAATATCGAGAGGAATGTTTTCAGGCTTAATCTCCATGCCCCTTCTTTGGTATGGAAGTTCAATAGTTATTATATCAAGTGGTTTAACTATATAACTTGCCTTTGCCCTCTTGCCGTTAACTAGAACATAGCCGGCATCAATTGCGAGCTGTATTCTGTGACGGGAGGTTTTCTCCATATGGCTGGTAATGAACTTGTCAACTCTTACAGGTGTTTGACCCTTATCCGAGATGAAACGGTAATGTTCAAAGCTGACTACATCTTCTTCATCTTCAAGCATTCTACTCGGTTTTTATAGCTTTTGATTTTTCCTTATTGATGCTAAGAAAAAGTTCAACTTCTGTGCCCAAAGGATAGGAGGTTACTCTGGTAGGAGAGGGAATCTGTCTGATTACAACGCTTGAAACAGTATCAGAGTAACTTTTGACGAGGTTGTCATAGTGTATTTTTCCGAGGTTCAAAGAATTTTCCAAGAGTATTTCTTTGGCAAGCTGAAGGGAAACTCCTGTTACATCTGGAATAGATGTAGCTGATTGTCCGTTATCGCCAAGTTCTAGATCGATTTGGCTTCCAGCTTCAATTTTTGTTCCTGGGGCAATGAAACGTCCATTAAATTTCTGTGATAATACATTGTCTGTTGCCATGTCATAGACATAAGTCAATCTGCCTACACTAAGCTGTTTGGCTTCTAGTTCGGCCAACGCTTGACGCAAGGAAAATCCTGTTACTGAAGGCATAGTGACGAGTTTCGGTTGAATTGTGTTTATTGTCAATAGAATTCTTCTGTTTTTTTTGACCATATTCCCTGCTTTAGGGTTTTGCTTGAGCACGATACCTCTGCTGACTGATGGTATAAAAACAGAATCTGAAACCTCAACTCTCAACTTATGTCTTTTCGCAATTCTATGAGCTTCATCAAGTGTGAGACCTGACAAGTCAGGAACGGAAAGTTCTTGATTGTGTCTTGTAACAATTTTTAAAAAAAGTGAAGCAGCAATTAGCAAAACAATAACAAATCCAATTGCTTTGAAGATTTCTCTAAGAATGGGGTGATCCCATCCTGCCTTTTTTTTGATTTTGTCAATATTGTTTTTTGTCATGTCACAAAAATAATACTATTTTTTAACTTCATTATAAAAGCTGTCTCTCTCAATTGCTATAAATCCGCACTCTCTGGCCATATTTTCAATTTCGTCACAGCTCATTTCGGGATTTGAATGTGACCCGGCCATGCTGTATATTTTGGTGGAGTTATTAATTGTACCATCCATATCATCTGCTCCGTATAGCAACGTAAGCTGACTCAAATCTTTTCCCAACATTGGCCAGTAGGATTTGATATGAGGTATGTTATCGAGTACAACTCTTGCAACGGCAAAGGTTTTAAGAATTTCGACAAATCCAATTTCTCCGAGGTGTGAGAGCTGATTGTTGGTGGATTTGAAGAGAAGTGGAATAAAGGCATCAAATCCGCCAGTCTCCTCTTGAAGTTCCTTGATTTGCAACATGTGATCTAATCTATTCCTTCGATTTTCAATATGACCAAACAACATTGTGGCATTACTCCTTATGCCGAGTTTATGTGCTGTTCGATGGATTTCGATCCATCTCTCGGCATTGCACTTGTCTGGGCAGATTTGTTTCCGGATATCTGAATCGAATATTTCTGCACCACCACCCGGCATGGCAGAGAGTCCTGCATCTTTGAGCTTGTTT
>DOVA01000196.1 GCA_003520315.1 Rikenellaceae bacterium
AGTCATGACTACTTATTCAGGAGCAAGTGCAGCAGATATAGAAACTAATATTACAAAGGGACTTGAAACATCTTTGAGTACTGTCTCCAAATTGAAGAAGATAAGTTCTGTGTCAAAAGATAATGTGTCACTCATCACACTTGAGTTTGAGTATGGTACAAACATGGACGAGGCGGTGAATGACATGAGATCCATTATTGATATGCAAGCCACCTATTTGCCTGAAGAGGCTGAAAAGCCGGTTATTTTTAAGTTCAGTGCAGATATGATGCCTATTTTCTTTATATCAGCAAGAACAGACAGAAGCATTCAGGGATTGTACAACATATTGGACGAAAAAGTTGCCAATCCTCTAAATAGAATTGATGGTGTAGCTTCCGCCTTTATTACAGGTGCTCCTCAGCGAGAGATTCAGGTCAGGACAGATCCTAAAAAAATGGAGGCTTACGGTATCCCTGATGAAAAACTTGCCAATGTCATTGCAATGGAAAACAGAAATGTGCCTGGAGGTGATATAGATGTTGGTTCAGAGACATATTCTGTAAGAGTAGATGGAGAATTTGAAGAGAGCGACTTGATTCAAAATCTGATTGTAGGCAGTTACATGGGACGGAATATTTATGTCAGAGATGTTGCCGAAGTAAAGGACACTCTTAAGGAAAGAGTTCAGGAGGTTACAATAAATGGACAGAGAGGTGCAATGATAGTTGTGCAAAAGCAATCAGGAGGCAATGTTGTTGATATAGCGAATAGAATTAATGAAAAACTTCCTGAAATCAAGTCATCACTTCCTCCTGACATACATCTCGACATCGTGATGGATACATCTGATTTTATTAAGAAGAGTATAGGTTCGTTGACAGAAACAGTATTACTTGCCGGTCTGTTTGTCATGATTGTGGTTCTTTTCTTTTTAGGTAGATGGAGAGCGACATTTATTATTATTCTTGCTATTCCTGTCTCACTTATCGCCGCTTTCATATACTTGATGGTTTCTGGTAATACGCTTAATATTATATCTTTAAGTTCCCTGTCAATAGCTATTGGTATGGTGGTGGATGATGCGATTGTTGTGCTGGAGAATGTCACGAAACACGTGGAGCGAGGCAGCAAACCAAAAGATGCGGCGATCTATGCTACAAATGAAGTCGCTGTTGCCATTATCGCATCTACCCTCACAATTATTGCCGTCTTCTTTCCACTAACCATGGTCTCCGGACTTGCAGGTATCCTTTTCAAACAATTGGGATGGACAGTTACAATTGTTATAACTGTTTCAATGATTGTGGCTTTGAGTCTTACACCTATGCTTTGTGCGAAAATGCTCAAGGCAGATCCTGGCAGAAGCAGATGGTTTAATATAGTTTATGGTCCAATTGAAAAGGGATTAGTAGCTCTTGATTCAGGTTATGAGAAATTTTTGCAATGGGCGCTGAAAAATAGATTTTTAGTTATTGGTAGTGCTCTTGCAATGTTCATTGGAAGCCTCTTTCTTTTGAAAGTTGTAGGTACAGACTTTTTCCCTGATACAGACAATGGAAGAATTGGTGTGACAGTTGAACTTCCTGTAGGTACAAGAGTAGAGCAGACAAAAGTCATGAATGATTATTTGTACCAGTTGTGGAAAGAAAAATATCCTGAAATCGAGGTTATTCAATCAACATACGGACCTTCAGATGGTTCAAATATTTTCTCTTTTATGACCGCTTCTGGGACTAATCTTATATCATATACCATCAGACTTTCTGACGCTACCGAGAGAGAGAGAAGTATTTTTGAGATATCTGATGAAATGAGGCAGGATCTTGCTAATATTCCTGAAGTCTACAAATCTACAGTGTCACCTGGAGGAGGACGTTCTTCATCTGCAGTGGGTATGGGAAGCTCAACATTTGAAGTAGATGTTATAGGGTACAATATGACCGATGCTGAGGCAACAGCCAATCAGATAAAACAGATAATGGAGAATACTGCAGGTTTGAGAGATATTCAGCTTAGTCGAGAGGACTATTCACCTCAATTAAAAGTCATTTTTGATCGGGAGAAGTTAGCCATGAATGGATTAACGATGACATCAGCAGCGACTGTTGTTAGAAACAGAATAAATGGTTTTACTGCTTCGACCTTGAGGGAAGAGGGTGATGAATATGACATTACTGTACTTAACTCCAAGAAATATCGGTCGGAGATAGATGATATCAAAAATATTTTGATTTACAATTCCCAAGGTAAGGGTATAAGACTTTCTGAAGTTGCTGACGTCCGAGAGGGATTCGCTCCGCCTTCAATAGAGCATCTCGACAGAGAGAGAGTTATTAAACGTTCGGGTTCAATTTACAATCGTCCTTTAGGTGATATTGCAAAGGATATGAAGGCTCAACTTGCGAAAATTAACTATCCACCTCAGATTACAGCAGAAATTTCTGGATCTGTAGAAGATCAGCAGGAGTCATTCAACGACTTGTACACTTTACTTGCATTGGTTATAATGCTTGTTTATATAGTAATGGCAGCTCAATTTGAATCTTTTAGAGATCCATTTATTATCATGTTCTCTCTTCCGTTTGCATTTACAGGAGTATTTCTTGCACTTTGGATGACAGGTACATCTCTAAGTATTATTGCACTTATAGGTTCTGTAATGCTTGTTGGAATAGTAGTTAAGAATGGTATAGTACTTATCGACTATATTAATCTGAACAAAGAGAGAGGAGCATCTGTCAGAAGGGCAGTTATCAGCGGTGGCAGATCTCGTTTAAGACCTGTTTTAATGACCACAACAACCACAATTCTTGGTATGATACCTATGGCAATTGGTATAGGAGAAGGTTCTGAAATATGGCAACCAATGGGAATAGCCATCATTGGAGGTTTGACTATTTCTACTATTTTAACCCTTATTGTAATACCATGTATCTATACTTCGTTCCATTTTGGTGATATGAAGAGAAAGAGAAAGAAATTTGCGGAAGATTTATCTATAATTGATAATTAATATGAAAGCAGTAATGATAGCGTACAATCAGGCTCACAATGCCGAAGTACAGGGAATTTTGGACAAGTGCAACATTAGAGGCTTTACCAAGTGGGAAGATGTTCAGGGTCGTGGCAGCAAAGATGGTGAGCCACATTATTCTACTCATGCATGGCCTTCAAAAAATATGGTAACAATTACAATAATAGATGACGACAAATTGCCTGAGCTTATTAAGCAACTCAAGTCACTTGATGATAGAGCTGAAAAGCAAGGGTTAAGAACTTTTGTTTGGGAAGCACAACAGGCATGGTAATATTTTCTTTGGATAAGTTATTCCAATGTTATAAATTAGCGTCGGTTTAATAAAAATTTAATTATGGCAATAGCAGTCAATGATTCTAACTT
>DOVA01000069.1 GCA_003520315.1 Rikenellaceae bacterium
GTGAAAATTTTGCCAACAATGATTGGGACTATGAGCATTCCCATATTTTGTATCCAATATATCAAAGAATAGGCTGTACCAAGATTCTTCTCCTTTATTATCTTAGGAACTGTAGGCCACATGGCTGCCGGTACAAGAGAGTAACCTATACCCAAAATACCAAGTCCCACATATCCGAAAAATTCTTTTCCGGGCGCGAATCCAATAATCAGATGAGCGACTAGCACTAGAAGAGATCCTATAATCATGAATCGGCTTGCCTTTCCTTTTTTATCAATCAACAACCCGAAAATCGGGGTAAAGACCATTGTAAAGAAAGGTATAAGAGATACCATTATGGAAGCGATATTGTCCTCTATGCCAAATCGGGGGATGATAATAGTAGTCGCAAATCTTCTGAAAGAAATGATGCAGCAATAGAAAAAGACACAAAGGAGTGAAATAAGGATAAAGTGTTTGTCTGACAGCACTTTAAATATATCTGAAAAACGGAATTTGTCCTCTTTTTCAATTGGTTCCTTGTTTTTTCTGGCTTCTTCAACTGTCTGTCTGTCGAGCTTGCTGTCCATAATNNAGGAAAACAGACCATACCACTACTGCCACTGCCATCAAAATCATTGCAACGGCCGCCGGCTTACTGGTTTCGGAGAAAGGAATGTAATCAAGATCCAAATTTACAATTCTTGGCACAAGAATGAGAGCAGTGGCAGTACCCATCCTTGCAAGAGCAAGCTGCAATCCCATTGCAAGGGCCATCTCCTTGCCTTTAAACCATTTAGCTATGGATCTCGTCACGGCTACTCCTGCAATTTCGCTCCCGAGCCCGAAGATGGAACATCCAGCGTAGGCCAGAGCTAACGAAGGTTTTGTAAAGATCTTTCCCAACCAGACATTAAGTGCACTGTGAGCAAAGCTCTCTGAAATTGCATAAACTACTATCATGGAACCTCCCACCATCAAACCAACAAACAGAGAACCCGTAAAACGGACTCCCCATTTGTCAAGCAGCATACCACATATTATAAGACCTCCCCACACACACAAAAGTGAGTAAGCTCCACCATAGAATCCGTAATCACTCAGATTCCAGCCAAGAGCCAGATTTTCAGGCTGACTGAAAATCTGGCTTATTGTAGAGAAGATATCATCAAAAAAATAAGAAGAGAACATAGGGATAGCAAGAGTCAAAAGTACAATCCAGCGTGCACTCTTTGAGTCTTTCAAAAGCTTTGCAGGTGAACTCATAGTATAAAATTTAAAATTATAATTCGAAATTTATTTCTTGAAGTTTGGAAGCTCCAGACCATAACCTTTCTTCTTATCCTCGGCTTTAAGCCAGAATGACAGCAGCAATGCAAAAACTCCAAGTGAAGAGAATATGAGCATTGGTACTGTATAATCGTATTCCAGAGGATTTGTCACACCTTTGTTTGTGATTGCAAGAGCCCACCCGATAAGCATAGGGAAGAGCATAAGTCCTATATTTTGAATCCAGAATATAACAGAATATGCTGACCCTAAATAGCGGTTTTCAACAAGTTTTGGAACAGAAGGCCAAAGCGCTGCCGGGACAAGGGAGAAGCTGACTCCTAATATAACTATTGCAGAATAGGCAACACCTTTTGTGAAATAAGCTGCAGGTGTGATGGCGAAGATAAGGTGACAAACAATCATCAGAATGGCTCCAAGCATAAGCATTGTAGCTCCTTTCCCCTTTCTGTCCAGATAAGCTCCCAGAACTGGTGTCAGAATCATGGCTCCTATCGGAAAATAAGAGAAGATGTCGCTTGCCTCAGTGCTGCTTATGCTTAAACGACATTCAAGCATGTTGGCTGCATATTTCTGGAATGGGAAAATAGCTGAATAAGATAGTACACAAAGAGCTGCAACTATCAGAAATGTTCTGCTGGTGAAGAGTATGCCGATATCACTAATCTTAAATGGTTCCTCAGGCTCCTCTCCTCTCTCTCCGATCTGCTTTTCAAGTTTCTTGTCAAAGAAAAAGTATACTGAAAAGCAAATAAAACCTATAAGAAGAAGAATCAATACAAAAAGTACCGGAGTACTCACGTCATTGTTAAATGCCTGGGCTAGTCTTGGTGATATCCTGAACACTGCAAAAACTCCCAAGCGGGCTATTGCCATCTCTATACCCATTGCAAGAGCCAGTTCCTTGCCATTGAACCATTTGACAATACCCTTTGAGACTGTAATTCCGGCCATCTCCACGCCACAGCCGAAGATCATGAAACCAAGGGACGCAAGCTTTGCTGAAGCCGGAAAAGATGTCCACCACGAACCGAGCATAGTCTCCAAACCACTGCCTGTAAATGCAGGACTTACCGCATAATACTTGATGGATGCTCCCACTACCATTATCACACCTGAAAGTAAAGCTGTGGAACGTACACCCAATTTGTCGAGAATGATGCCCGCGAATATAAGAAACAGAGCAAAAACATTCAGGAAATACTCTGAACTTGCAAAAGTTCCGTAATTTTCCGGTGTCCATCCCCTGTTAGTCTGAAGGAGGCTTTGTAAAGGAGATAACACATCGACAAACATGTAAGCAAAAAACATCATGGAAGCCAACAGGACAAGTACAGTCCATCTTATGAAAGGCTTGTCCTTCAATAGAATCTGATTTTGTTTCACTGTGAAAATTGATTAACAAATTATATAAAATAATAAAGATGCTAAACTAATTTAATTTAACTAATCCACAAAATAAAACTAAATCCTTAACGATGGCAAATATTTTGTAACTTTCGGAGTCGGAAAAGTGAGAATTTATCGTGGAAATCCTTAATAGAATTAACAATCCTTCAGACCTTAAAAAATTAAATATCAGCGAACTCCACAAGTTGCGCGATGAGTTGAGAGAATATCTCATAGAGTGTTGTGCAAATAATCCCGG
>DOVA01000067.1 GCA_003520315.1 Rikenellaceae bacterium
CCCATGTTCTTCGGCCGATAACAGTGCCAAGTTTATTATATTTGAATCGATATGGGAAGATATCTCCGTCTGATGCAGAATACTCATTAACCAACAATACCTTTGGCCCCTGAAAAGTACCTACGGGGTTAACATCACCCTCTTTCTGGTTTGTATGCATTGAAAAGTAAGTAATAGTACGTTGCAATCTCTCTAAAATCATCGGAGAGACATTGCCACCTCCATTACCCCGATCATCAATTATCAATGCCTTTTTTGAAAGCTGCGGATAATAATGTTTTACAAACTCATTCAAGCCAGGCACTCCCATGTCCGGAATATGTATATATCCAACTTCTCCATTTGTAGCCTCATTTACCTTACGAATATTATTTTCAACCCAGTTGTAATAGCGAAGAGATGCCTCACTTGCAAGAGGTTCGGCCAGAACTTTTCTTGAACCGGCAAAATCAGGAACTGAATTAACTTCAAATTCAGTTACAACTCCTGCTGTTCCCTGAAGCAATTCGAATATATCCTGACAATCTTTTACAGATTGACCGTTTATGGACAGTATAAACTCACCCTCCTTAACTTCTGAGCCAGGCATAGTAAATGGTGAACGAGTTGACTTGTCCCAATTGGCACCCTGAATTATTTTCTCAACCTTGAAAAAGCCTGACTTATCCTTTGAAAACTCTGCACCCAACAAACCTGTTGAAATTCTTGGAGCTTCAGGATGTTCTCCATTTTGAGAATATGCATGTCCTACATTCAATTCTCCTATCATTTCCCCTATAATGTATGTAAGATCAGAACGATGATTTACATAAGGTACCAGTTCTGCATAACGCTTATATATTTTATTCCAATCTACACCATGCATGTTGCTTGCATAAAAGAAATCTCTCATTTGCCTCCATGTCTCATTGTAAATCTGCATCCATTCCTTATGATAGTCTACAAGTTTTTTGACACCTCCTATAGGGACAGGCGAAGTAATTGACACACTACTTTTCGGTATGTCCATAACCTGCATTGAATTACCTGAGATGGCAAGAACTTTTTTGTAACCAGAGGCAAAAATCAGTCTTGCATTTAAATCTGTCTCCTTGCGAGTTTCCAGGTCATACATCACCCCACCCTTTCTACTTGAATAATAGATGTTCTTTCCGATCATATGCAAATTGCCGTAATAGCCTGCTTCCACGGGAAGCTCAACTATTCTTGAAGAAATATTATCAAAATTATACTGTAATTCACTTTTCTTGTCAGCAGCACTCTTATCGGCAGGTGCTTTCTCTGTATCTACTTTTTCGGTGACTATTACATCATTCTCAGGAGCAAAAGGAATAAAAGCATCCTTTGTCAATGGAATAACATATATCTTATACATGTTGGTGTAAACATGATTCCACTCTGTTTGACCATAAATTGGATTGAAGGTGCGGGCAGACACAAAAAGCAGATGTTTACCCTCCTTGCTGAAATTAGGCGAGCCTGAATTGTACCATTCATCTGTTATCTGAAATTTGCCTTTATCTTTAACATCATATATAACAATAGTATTCATCTCTTTTCCAGGTCTTGTATAGGCAAGATAGCGGCTGTCAGGAGACCAGTTGTAATCATTAATTGGTCCAACTCCAGACTCCTCAACAACATAATTTTTGCCTGTCGCAACTTCAAGGATATTAAGAGTATTTTTCTTCTCGCTCCATGCAATATACTTGGCATCAGGAGACCACTCAAATCCAAAAATATACCCTTTTATATCTGTAAGTTTACGTTCCTTGCCGCTTTTTATATCCCTGAACCAAATGTTGAACTCGCCGTCCTTGTCGGAAATATAAGCATAGCCGCTTGCATCAGGAGCCCAATCTGCAGATTTGTCATTAGCTTCACAGGAATTGGTCAGATTGTAAGTTATACCCTTTTTTGCAGGAATAGAAAAAATGTCTCCCCTCGCAACTCCAAGAATTCTCTCTCCATTCGGAGAAAGAGAAAATGATGATATACTTTTGGAAAGATCTTTCCATACCGGACGCGACCATGCTATATCATTCGTGATATAAATCGGGACTTTCTCGGCCTTAGCGGAAACCATGCTGTATTTATAAATGTATCCCCCATTCTCGTAGACAATTGCATTTTCACCTGCTGCAGGAAATTTTATGTCATATTCGTTATATTTAGTAAGTTGCCTGGTATTCTTGGAAGCAATATCATACTCGTAAAGGTTCATATAATTATCCCTGTCTGAAATATAATATATTTTCTTCCCATCTGCAGACCACATCGGGATTATATCCTGATTGATATTATCCGTAATTTTCTCTGAAGTCTTTGATGCGAAGTCAAATATTCTAATATCATCGGCCATCCCTCCCTTATATCTTTTCCATGTACGAAATTCTCTGAAAACATAGTTGTATGCCAGCTTTTTGCCATCAGGAGAAAAACTTGCAAAGCCACCATTCTTAAGAGGAATTTTTGTGGAAAGTCCTCCATCAACCGGCACTGTCATCAACTGACCAGTAAAATCATTGAACGAATAAGCTCTTGTTCTGTATAAAATATTTTTGCCATCTGGGGTCCAATCAATTACAATATTATTCGGTCCCATACGGTCTCCTATATCGTCTCTTACAAGAGTCGCAGTATAAGTAAGTCGTCTTGGCTCTCCTCCGGTAGAAGGAATAACATAAACTTCAGTATTCCCATCGTACTGGGCAGTAAATGCTATCATCTTACCATCAGGTGAAAATCTCGGAAACATCTCATAACCAATGTTTGAGGTCAGTTTTCTTGCAACACCTCCATCAGCACTGACAATATAAAGATCACCTGCACAAGAAAAAACAATTTGATCTCCGCAAATATCGGGAAAACGCAGCAGCCTTGCCTCTGTTGCAACAGTATTGACCGGTTCTCCATTGACTAAAATCTGAAAAAATA
>DOVA01000056.1 GCA_003520315.1 Rikenellaceae bacterium
GGGCTACAAACAAGACTCTCAATGCCTTGTAATACAAGTTATTACAGGGCATTGTTATTCTCGGGTGCGGTATTCGGTGCGTAATTTTAACATAAATCCAATGGCAAATGCTCCTTGGCAGACCGTAGCAAAGCACTTTTATTACAGGAAAGCAATCCTTGAATATTACGACTCCTCGTTTAATCTTATCGAAAGAAGAGAATTTGATGTCCTTCCTGATAACCGATTCCTCTTCCACGGCATGGATCTTGATACTCTATATGTTTCCTTTGACGATAGATACGAGATAATCATTCATGAGGAGTTCATTCTGAAGGAATCAGAGGGCAAATTCATATATGTGCCTAAGAATACAGGCATTCCAGTATCTCAAGTACAGATTGATAAGGAAATCACCTCTAAGATCCTTAGTCTTTCCAATAACTTGATTCCAAAATTTTTGACCTATCAGCTGAAAAAATTTCCAAGGAAGAAGGAGGTCCTGAAAAACTGGAGGGTAGAGTTTGAAAAGGAAAGTAACTTTTTTGACACCACTAATAATTGGCTTTATAGCGATAAGCAGAAGATTGCCTTAGACTGGATAAAAATCCGGATAAGAAAGAGCGACAGAAGAGAATTAACCCCACCAAAGGATATCCCACTTGAAACCATTTTCAAATCAAAGGATTTGCTGGATTCAACAATAAGTAAGTTGGAGGAAAAAGGCTTTATTAAATATTCACAGTTTACAGGCAGATATGAGTGGTCAAAAAAGGGGCAGGATCTTGCTGTACTTGGTGAGGTTTTACAAAAGGGGGAGTATTTCAAGGACTGGATCGAGTATCAGGATAGACGGAATTCATTGGTGAAGTTTTTCTCCGTCGCCGGGATGAAGGGTTATAGCTATCGGACTTTCCAGAAGTCCACAATAGAAGAAGTCTATAACCTTAAAAGAAGCCAATTCAGGTTTCTTCGTCCCAATTAGTCATAAATTTTTATAGGTCCGGGAAAATCGGAAGTAAATCGGTTATCAGAGGCTCTATTTTGGTAGCATAAAAATGCAGCTAAAATGGAAAGAGTTCGAGTCATTGACCTTCATCTGGACGAATTGGAGGATCACCTAAGGCGTATTATTGACGAGAGGTTAAAACCGTCGCCTGGCCAAATTAATAAAGGAGAGGAGCTTCTATCAAGGAGGCAAGTACGAGAACGACTCGGCATCGCCTACTCTACTTTACACAAGTATACAGAACGTAATATTATCCCGTCTTACAAGATCGGCAACCGGACTTACTTTAAATGGTCCGAGATCGTCAATGCGGCATTGAGGGTAAAGAAGGGTTAAATAGTCCCCATTATGAAAACATTACCACAAACAAAGAGGAAAAACGGACACGACTATGTCCAGGTATTCCGTGGGCCAAGAGCTGCAATCTACCGCCAGTGTTTCCGGGGAATGCTGGTAGGATATGAAGTCATTCTCATCAGAGTGCAGAAGGGACGTACTTACAAAGGCAAGTGGTTGGAGACAAGGGAAAGGTTTCCACATGATGAGGCATTTGGGAAGTGGGCATGGGCCTTCTGTAGTCTGGAAAGAGCACTGGAAAAGTATATTGTTTTGGCAAATGGTTGATTTTTTGAAGGCTGAAATAAGAGGGCCAAGCACAGAGGAATTATTAAATCACCCTCTTCTTAACTTCAAAGCCTCATTTGACGTTAAGACAGGCGAGGCAAGTACTGAAACTCTTACGGCAGAACATCAATATCTTAAGTTCATTATCAAAGATGGCAGATATATCAATTTGCAGGGGAGTCTGCACAAATATTATACTAACGGCAACAATTACAGTGACTTCCGGATCGGTGATATTCAGAAAGCATTAGCCAATTTAACCGAGGTTTTTAGTGTTGATCTTAATGCCAGCAGACTACACAATCTTGAATTTGGTTTAAACATTGAGATCCCCTTTACTCCCCATAGAATCATTAAAAACCTGATCAATCACAAGGGAGAAATCTTTGACAGGTCGTATGGGGAGGCTCGAAGAAGCGGGAAGCAGGCAGTGAAGCAGCAATACACTTTAAAGATTTATAATAAAGGATTCCAGTGCAAACTAAATCGGAATTTATTGCGTGTTGAGACCAAGGTTACTAAGATGAAATATCTTGAAAAACTCGATATCAAAACACTTTATGATCTGACTTTGCCACACAAAATAAAATCTTTGATGGACGACCTGATTGTTGCTTTTGAAGAGGTTTTAATGTATGAAGACAAGCTAAGCCTGGTAAATTGCCGCCCGTCAGAGACCGACCTTCTAAGCCGTGGCAGGTATCCTGAATATTGGCAGGATCTTAAAGCAGAGAATGAGAAAATGCACGATTACATAAGAAGAAGATTCAGAAAACTTCTTGTAAAATATGGCCAGGGTACCCAGTATTTCGTGTTAGAGCTTATGCAAAAGAAGATCGCTCTTTTGCTCAGAAAAGAGAATGAGAGTTTAGCCAAATTAACCGGCAATCAGAATCTTCCCATTAGCCATAATAACCCTTTAAGTGGTATGGTAAAAGGACAAGTTAATTTGACTACCTCCCAACAGCGCATTTGTCCCGCTTGTGGGAGGGAAATCATAAACAGAAAAAGTTCAGCCTCATTTTGCAGTGAGGAATGTAGAATAAAATCCAAGAACAGAAGAAGAGACGTAAAGAGGCCACTTATTAGGTTCGTAACGAATAATACTGAGAATCCCGTTTTATTTGATACCACACAATACCTCTCGTTGACAGATGAGCAAATAGAAATCTCGAAGAAGTACGGAATATATAAAAGACTAATTAGCGCATGAAATTTTACCCAGGCGTAGGATTGGAAACCATGCTTCTGGGGTTTTGGAGCAAGAGGCGGTTGCTTCGCCACCGTACGAGCAATCGCCCTTCTCTTGCTCTAAAATGATAAGAGTTTCCCCGCCGCAGGCGGAAAAAGCNNGGAAAGGGACAATGACGGGGGGCGGGTCTGCGAAACTGATTTCCGACCGGAGAGGCGACCCATATACAGATAGAGTAACAACAGCGAGGAACATAAAATGCCTGATTTGTTAAGTACCATACCATTGAATGACATAGTTAAGGACTGGCGGGTCGAGG
>DOVA01000265.1 GCA_003520315.1 Rikenellaceae bacterium
GTTACCTATTACAATGATTGCTTTAACAGGTAAAACCGGACATATGTACTCACATGCCCCACAACCGATGCAAACATTCCTGTCAAGCTTTGGAATATAAAGGCCTGTGTCCTCGAAAGGTACCATGGTAATTGCATTAGTTGGACAATGTTCATCGCAAGCTCCACAATCAGTTCTGTCTCTATAAACAATACACTCGTTTAAACTATATTTAGCTTTACCAATCTGACAAAGCTTTTTCTCCTCAATTGAAAGAGGTAATAGCGCTCCGTTAGGACAAACTTGAGAACATTTGTTGCATTCATAAGTACAGAAATGATCTTTGTAACTGAGTGTAGGCATCATAATGCCTTCCAGGCCATATTCCAAAAGTGCTGGCTTAATTATCTGACTTGGACATGCAGATATGCATGCATGACAGGTTGTACAATGATTCTTTAAGTTTTCAAAACTAACAGCACCAGGAGGCGCTATAGCGTTTTTTTCAGCTTTTGTTCTGACAAGTGGTCCAATTTTGGCTGCCCTTGCAGCAACCACTCCACTAAGGAGACCTAATGTAAGAATTGCTCTTCTTCGCCCTTGTTTGTCAATATTTTCCACTTCTTCAGAACTTTTGTTTTCAACTTTTTTAAAGGCAAACCTGTATCCGATCGCATTTCTGTTACAGCCCTGCATACAATCTAAACAAGCGACACACCTGCTTACATCTATTTTATGGTTCTTAACATCAATACATTGACTTTTACACTTAGAGACACATAGCATGCACTGATTGCAGTTGCCATTAATTTCAGGCTTAAATAAGGCAAATTTAGAAAGGCCACCAAGAATAGACCCTACAGGACATATCGTATTGCAATAAAGCCTTCCTCTGATTGCACTGAAACATATTATCACCAATAAAAAAACAATAGCTGCAAGTAATGCCGCAAGTGCAAAATGAGAATAATTATTTATATAAAAAGTATTAGGGAATATTGAGGCAATTATGTTATTTATAGTCTGTACTCCCCTATCAAACAGTTGACTTGAAATTCTCCCCCAATTGGAATAAGGATCCAAAATGGCTATCGGCAGTGTTATTCCTCCTATTAACGGTAGCATTACTAATACAAGAACAGAATATCTCAACCAATCATATCCTTTAGAATATTTATAACGGCGATTCTTTTTTGATTTGAATAAAGAAGCAAATCTCGAGACAATGTCTTGAAATGTACCAACAGGACAAAGAGTTGAACAGTAAACTCTCCCAAACAGAAATGTGAGAATAATGAGAATGATAAAAAAAAGTGCCGAACCTGTCAAAATGCCAAGCATTGACGGCACAAACTGAAACTTGAGAAGTACTGCTGAGAAATTTGGTGATGTGTTTGAAAAATAGAAAAAATTCAGGGTCAGAATTATAAGGATTAATAAAGAAAGAGCAACTCTGATCCATTTAAGAGTTTTATACATTATGATGAATATTACATTTTAATTCTTGAAACTTGCAATTTGTCGAGATCAGTTGTGCCAATTTTCATCTTTTCGGCAATCATTATATGCCCTACATCAGATAGTTTCATCTCTCTAAACTGACTGAAATCNNTAAGTGCTGCCGTGTCTGCCGCAACTATATCTGTCGACATAAAAAGTGCCTTAGCAAGCTGAACATCCTCAGGACCTTTACCTACAGGACCATTTGTGGTCATAATTCTGTAAGCATCTACAATATTCAATACAGGCATTTTAGAAATTGTGGAGCAGTCGGCTATACATTGTTGCAAATCATTAGCATGCAAGAATTTTCTATCCCACACAATTCCCATAAAGTTTTTCATGCTGATAGTCATCCTTGCACCTCCATGATTCTTTAATACAGGAACGTTTATCCATACATCACAATCGAGAATTTCTTCATGAATTTTAGCCTGCTTCATTCTTACACCTCTAGGTATATTAACCATTCTATAATACTTTTCATCATGACCGAAAGCGATTCTTGCACCAGCTGCTTTTGCAGCAGCTTCAATTCCACTATTTTTGTAACATGGCATCCATGAGTCACAAGTATGATCAAATACCACAACTTCAGAAGCACCTGCTTTCAAACAATCTTTTACAATTGCAGCTACAAGTTGAGGATTTGTATTTGCGGCCTCTTCAGGCTTTTTATTCCAGCCTATATTTGGTTTCACGACCACTCTCTGTCCTTTTTTAACAAAACGGGAAATACCTCCCATCTCTTTTATAGCCCGTAAATACATTGCCTCAGGCTCACCTCCCATAACAGCCACTAAATCATTGATATTTGGTGGACTTGCCGGTTCTGAAGCTCTCAAAATGCTTGAACCACCTCCCAAAAAACCCAATAAGCTACTTGCTGCAGCAACTTTAAGGAATCCTCTTCTTTCCATAAAAAGATAAATTTTGTTGCAAATATATCAAATAAATATTTTTTACTACCTTTAAAAATAATTAAAAAGTGAGATAAGTGCTTAAACGTATTTGGCTTTTCTACTACGAAGGTTTCAAGAGTATGACTCTTGGAAAAACTCTGTGGATGATTGTTATCATCAAACTTTTTNNTTTTATTCTTAAGTTATTCTTTTTCCGTGATGATCTTCGTGCATTCCCAACGGAACAGGAAAAAGGGCAACATGTTATTAATCAACTTACAACAAATAGATAAACATAACTTTAAACTTAGACTATGTTTTTAACAACCCTGACAGATCTTTCAAGACTCCAGTTTGCTCTTACTGCAATGTTTCACTGGATTTTCGTTCCTCTGACAATAGGTCTTGGGCTCATCATTGCAATAATGGAGAGCTATTACGTTATAAGTGGAATGGATTTCTGGAAAAGAACTACAAAATTCTGGATGAATATATTTGCTGTTAACTTTGCTATAGGAGTGGCTACTGGCATTATTCTCGAATTCCAGTTTGGGACTAACTGGAGCAATTATGCCTGGTTCGTCGGTGATATTTTTGGTGCTCCTCTTGCTATAGAAGGCATTTTAGCCTTCTTTATGGAGAGTACTTTTTTCGCTATTATGTTTTTTGGCTGGAATAAAGTAAGCAAAAAAACGCATTTAATCTCCACATGGCTTGTCTTTATCGGGACTGTTTTATCTGCATATTGGATTCTGGTTGCAAATGCATGGATGCAATATCCTGCCGGAATGCAGTTCAATCCAGATACGGCAAGAAATGAAATGGTGGATTTTTGGGCAGTTGCGACATCTCCTGTAGCCGTAAACAAGTTTTTTCACACACTTATGAATGCTTTTGTTTTAGCGTCTGTGGTTGTTGTCGGAATATCAGCTTGGTATCTCAAAAAAAAGAGAGAAGAAGAATTCTCCAGAAAAAGCATTAAAATTGCTGCTTTTACAGGTCTTATTTCGATTATTCTCCTTATTTATACAGGGGACGGTTCTGCACAACAGGTTGCTCAAAAACAGCCTATGAAACTCGCAGCCATGGAAGGTCTCTATGATGGGCAGAACGGAACACCACTAATAGCTGTAGGGTTGCTGAACAATAAAAAATTTAAAGCTTTAATGAACAACGATTCATTGGGTTATGAGCTTGAAAAGCCATATCTCATGAAGATTTCTATTCCAAAAGCATTATCGCTTCTTGGATACAGAAATCTAAATGCATTTGTACCCGGCATAAATGATATTATAAAAGGAGGCTACGTATTCAAAGATGAAAATGGAAATCCCTGCATTGCACAATCCTTTGAAGAAAAATCTTTAAGTGGTAAAATCGCCATCAATGCTCTTGCATCATACAACAAAGCCAAAAAATCAGGGGACGAAAATAGTATGGAAGATTCTAAAAATGAGTTACAGGAAAATTTCAATAACTTTGGCTATGGATACATTAAAGAGGCTAAGGATATTGTTCCAAACGTTCCTCTTGTTTTCTACTCATTCCGTATCATGGTGATTCTTGGAGGATATTTTCTTTTCTTTTTCATACTGACATTATGGCTCGAAAAGAAANNGATTGGTCGATGCCGATGGTTTCAGATACTTGCCATTATAAGTGTTCCCCTAGTTTACATATGCTCTCAGGCAGGTTGGATAGTCGCTGAAGTTGGAAGACAACCATGGACAATTCAAAATTTGCTCCCAGTACAAGCTTCTGTTTCAGGAGTAAGTTCTTCTACTGTTCTTACAACAGTTATTCTTTTCTTTGTTCTGTTCTCAGTGCTGCTGGCAGCAGAACTTAGTATCTTGTTCAAGGTAATAGCTAAAGGTCCTTCTTCACACTAATTAATACATTAAATTATGATATATTTCCTTCAGCATTATTGGTGGCTTGTAGTCTCATTGCTTGGAGCCCTGCTCGTATTTCTAATGTTTGTTCAGGGGGGCCAGACCCTTCTATTTGGTACTGCAAATAATGAAGAGGAGAAAACTTTGCTTGTTAACGCTCTGGGACACAAATGGGAGTTAACATTTACTACTCTTGTTACATTTGGAGGTGCTATGTTTGCCTCCTTCCCACTCTATTACTCAACAAGTTTTGGAGGAGCTTACTGGCTTTGGATAACTATACTGTTTTTATTTGTAATACAAGCAGTATCATATGAATATAGAAATAAGGCTGGCAATCTTCTTGGTGCAA
>DOVA01000207.1 GCA_003520315.1 Rikenellaceae bacterium
AACTGTAAACTATTTTAAAGATATTGAAAAAGACAATCTTGATCCCAAAACTCTTCTCAATAATCTAAAGAAATAGAACCGGCTTTGCCACTGTTCTTATCCAAGAAAGTCGGAAACCTCAGAAAAAACTCTCTCAAACCAGTATCTCCTTTCAGTGGCAGATACTTTAGGTCCTACCTCAGGGAAAGGAACTTCGTGAGAATAGTTAAACGGAAAATCAAGTTCCTCAAGGCATTGAAGTTGTTCTACACCAAGAGCTGACTTGATACCGCTCGTAGGTATTACTGTGTCCTTTTTGAGAGACAAAACTCTGATCCTTTGGGCATTTTCATTATAAAAATACTCCCTCTGACTTCTATACAGTGATTTGTCTATATGACATATAAACGCGTGTTCAAGCTGATCTCCTTTCAGTCGCTTTTCATCCTTGAAATAGATAAAGTTTTCTGTATAGTACTTTATCATCGTTCTGAAAGATTCTCCATCCATAATCATTCTGGAATCACCATTCATTTCATTGAAAACAGACCCTCCACAAAACATGAAAAGTTTACTGTCGGTAAAATAATACCCAGGATTAGCAAAAAGAAGCACCTGAGCCAGCATTGCACCTATTGAATATGCAAAAATATCCACACTCGCCCTTGCATCAATCATAGGGTGTCTACCCTTTTGAATCTGATTCATCAACTGACATACATTATAGACACTTTCCCTTCCGGCCAGATAAAATCTATAAGGATCTGCCTGGATGCGCTTGCTCAAGGCATAATTCAAAAATGTAAGATGGTCATTTTTTATATAGTCTCTGTTCTCAAGCGAAATAAATGGCTGCATCACACGCGGGGCACTCCATTCATCTGGAGCTCTGTTGATATGAAAAGCTATTGGAAAAAGAAGCACCGGTTTTCTCGTCTTTTCAGCAATATATTCTGCCCAAGGATAATATTTGTCCCAATTTCTTTCATTAAGACCGTGAAAAAGTAAAATCAAAGAATCGGATTTCCCGTTTAAAGTTCTTCTCATGGGGCTTAGTTCCGGTTCGATAATTTTATAGTCGAAAACTCTGTTCTCTTCAATTTCATGATCGGGTTTACAATAAAAAGAGGGGGTAACTGTTCGTTTCATATCCTCACTTATCTCTTCTCTTCCGAGAATTTCTCTAAATAAAAATTTATGAGATTTCATGGTTGCTCTGTTTTTGACAAAAAAACATTAATCATATAACTATAACAAAAAAATGGTGCATTAGAGCTTGATTTGGGACAAAATGCCCCATTAAGGGACAAAAACATTGTATAGGTTGCCAATATATTTTTAACTATTTTTGTATGAAGAATCATGAACATACCTAAATATATAAACGAAAAGCATAACATTGTTAAGCTTGTCTCACTTACCGCTCTTTTTGCACTGATTTTTATCAACATCTACAAACCTTTCAGTTCAGAAAGCTGGTATGAAGTAAGTGATTTTATGTTTTTTGTTTACTCAAGCCTGATAATCCTAACAGGAGTTCTGGTTGTAATTATCAGCAGAATTATCATGTACTTCTACAACCGTAAACATGAAATCTCATATTCGCTTTATGTCTTTT
This sequence comes from Rikenellaceae bacterium, assembly GCA_003520315.1. The sequence goes on from DOVA01000207.1 coordinate 1,598, forward strand.
GGGTAATCCTGGAAATTATATTCATGTCTCTTTTTTACACAATCTATACTTTGAGCGTCAAGGATGGAGCTGATGTTATGGAGACATTCAAAAACAGCATAATAAATACCTCTTTGGTATTGTTGCTTCCATATGCAACTTTATGGATTTATATGGGTTGGAAGGAAGCTCAAAAAAAACTGCAAAAAATAGAAATGGATGAAGAAGATATAAACCCATTGAAAACAATAGCCTTTAAAGACGAAAAGGGACAAGTAATGCTCTCAATTCCTCTGCAGGACCTTCTTTACGTAGAATCAAGCAATAATTATGTTGAGATCCATTATACTTCCAATGGCAAGAACAAAAAATATCTTTTAAGAAATACACTTAAAAATATAGAGAACCTGTTGGAAAATACTTCTGTAGGACGCTGTCACAGGTCATATCTTGTCAACTTTGGCAGAGTCAAGGTAATGCGCAGAGAAAAAGGCGGACTCTTTCTGGAGCTGGATGCTGAGGGAGTTATGGATATACCTGTATCAAAGAGCTTTCAAGATAAGGTTGGCGAGAAATTTGTCTCAAATTCATTCTGAGATACCTTAAAATCCTAATTAATGAGTATTGACAGTTGATGCAAGAGGGATACCTTTGCAGCTGTCATGAATATTGTATCCGGAAAACTGCGAATTATATTTGTCTGCAATCTGATTTTTGGAATGACTGCCTTACCTGCTTTTAGCCAGATAAAAATTGATTCTGTGATTGTAACAGGTTATCTTAAGGGCGGAATCCTCGAAGAGCAGTTAGTCCCAATATCAAAAATTAATTTGCAGAAACTCGAAAACGAAAACGTAACTGCTCTCAAGGGACTATCAGGATCTGCACCTAATTTTTATATACCTGACTATGGGTCCAGAATGACCTCTTCTGTATATTTAAGAGGTATTGGTGCAAGAATTGACAATCCTGTCATCGGACTTTATGTGGATGGCATTCCATACCTCAACAAAAACAATTTTGACTTCGACTTTTTTGATATTCGTTCAGTAGACATTCTTAGAGGTCCCCAGAGTAGTCTCTTTGGGAGAAACACCATCGGAGGAGTTGTAAATATTACAACTCTCTCACCTTTCGCTTATCAAGGTACAAAAGCTTCAATTGGCTATGGCAATGGTAACAGTTTCTCAATACAGGCCTCTCAATACTCTAAATGCAATGATAGATTAGGCATTTCTGCCGGAGCTTATTATAACAGTTCAGATGGATTCTACACCAACGATTTCTCACACAATGACTTGGACTGGTATAAGGGAGGAGGTGTTCGTTTAAGGCTTCAGTGGATCAAATCTGCAGACTTAAGTTTTGACAACTCTTTTACAATTGGGTATCTCGAACAAGGAGGATTTCCATATGGCAAAGTAGACACACTCACATGGTCTGCCTCCAATCCAAACTATAACGACAAAAGTGGATATAAACGATTTACTGTCAGCGAAGGAGTTTCATTCAAAAAAAATCTGGACAAATATATTCTGACCGGTATAATATCATATCAATATACAGATGATAAGATGAACATGGATCAGGATTATACTCCGGATTCTTATTTCTCACTTATACAAAATCAAAAAGAACATACTATTTATCAGGATATTGTATTAAGGTCAAAAGAAGATAATCGTTGGAAATGGCTGAACGGAGCATCTTGCTTCTTTAAATATCTTGACATGGATGCCCCTGTGACATTTAAGAAAGACGGTATTGACAGGTTAATCCTTGCAAATGCAAATAAAGGATTGTCTTTGATGTTCCCGGGAGAAGAGATTAAAATTAAAGAGGAAAACTTTGTAATTAACAGCTTTTTCAAAATCCCAACTTATGGTGTGGCCCTTTACCATCATTCCTTTTTCAGGTATGGCAAATGGCTGTTTGAAGCTGGTTTAAGACTGGATTGTGAAGGCTCACATCTTAGATATGATAATGGA
>DOVA01000227.1:0-249 GCA_003520315.1 Rikenellaceae bacterium
GAGCAATTTGTCGAATCGTCTGGCTGCCATGACAACTTTTGCCCCTTCGGATGCAAAAGCTTTAACGGCAGCCAGACCTATCCCCGAAGTGGCTCCGGTTACAATAACAACTTTGTCTTTCAATTCAAACATGAAAGCAAGAAAAAATTATTTTTATTCAATTGCCTTATTCTCAATCTCAGCACCTTTGTATGCACCGTTTTTGAGCTTCACGGCAATTTTGGAAAATACATCAAGCGTGTATTGAAC
>DOVA01000227.1:262-4550 GCA_003520315.1 Rikenellaceae bacterium
TATCACGCCTCTAGGAACTACGGGATAAACTACTACAGAGCAAAAGATCTTATAATTATCTCTAAGATCAATGATTATGTTAGTTGCTTCAACAACGCCGGCTTTAATGAAAACAGGAGTAACACAAGCTTCTGCCTCACCTATATCAAATCCTCTTTCTCTTAGTCCGTTCTGCAGTGCTCTTGTAATAGTCCAAAGCTTTTCGCGAAGTTCAGGTCTTGTACGGATGAGCTCGAGACGCTTCAAATTACCTATAACAAAAGGCATTGGAAGAGCCTTTGCGTAAATTTGAGAACGGGCGTTGTAACGTAAATAGTTGATGATATTTCTTGGTCCGGCGACAAAGCCGCCTATTGAGGCCATAGATTTTGCAAATGCTCCAAAGTAGAGGTCAATGTCATCCATAACATTAAAATGCTCGGATGTACCCCTGCCATTAGCTCCCATTACTCCAAATCCATGGGCGTCATCAATGAGAATCCTGAATTGATACTTTTTTTTGAGTTCGACTATTTTGTCGAGTATCCCTAATGCTCCAGTCATTCCATAGACACCCTCAGTAATAAGCAAGATTCCGCCCCCTGTCTCTTCTGTCAGTTTGGTAGCTCTAATCAGAGCTTTTTCACATTTTTCTATATTGTTGTGAGGATAAACAATTCTCTGCCCCATGTGGAGTCTGACTCCATCCATTATACATGCGTGGGCTTCTGAATCATAAACAATTATATCATGTCTGTTAACAAGCGCATCTATTGTTGAAACCATTCCCTGATATCCAAAATTAAATAGAAAGGCATCTTCTTTGAGTTCAAAATCAGCAAGTTCTCTTTCAAGCTGTTCATGATATTTTGTGTGTCCGGACATTATGCGTGCACCCATAGGATAACCAAGTCCCCATTGTGCAGCGGCTTCTGCGTCAACTTTTCTGACTTCAGGATCATTTGCCAAACCAAGGTAATTGTTGAATGTCCATGCAAGAACCTCTTTTCCGTCAAAAATCATTTTAGGTTGTATGGGTCCTTCTAGCTTGGGATAAGTAAAATAACCATGGCCCTTGCTTCTGTATTGTCCAAGAGGACCTCCTTCATCATTGTTTATTCTGTCAAAAATGTCCATTTGATTTATTTAATTTTATGTATATCTTAATTTTCTTCCTATTCTGAGTATTGTATTCTTCCTGATCCCGTTGAGAGCGCAAAGTTTTGAAACTGAGACACCTGTTTTCATGGCAATTTTACCGAGAGTGTCTCCACTACGTATTGTCCAATAGCGCCTCTTTGAGATTTCTTTTTTGTATAAAAAATTTTGAGCTGAAAGCTTGTATTTTTCACTTGAGACACTTTGTGTGTCAAAGTTGATAAGATCGTTCGGATTAATTGGATTGCCCAGATATCTCGTTTCGAAATGCAGATGATAGCCGGTAGATCTGCCGGTACTCCCGCCCAGACCAAGAATGCCCCCGGAAGACACAGTATCTCCAGGATTTACAAGAATCTTATTAAGATGACCGTAAAGAGTTTCAAGACCGTTGAAGTGTCTGACAAGTACATAATAGCCGTATCCTCTTCTATCGTATTTGGTCAATCTGACAACACCATCAAAAGCACAGTATACAGAGTCGTTTTTCATCACTTTTAGATCTATTCCGTAGTGATACCTCCATTTTCTGAATCCAAAATTGGAAGTTACGTATTTGGATGATGGAGGAAAGTATCCGGACAGGTCAAGTATTACGGTATCTTTCATATCTACAAGATCAACCTTGTATGGGTTTATTTTGGTATCACTCCAAATGTCATACTCTTCAGGTATATCTGAAAACTCATTGCACCTTTCAAAATCTATAAGTTCAGGAATAGGCTTTGAATAATTAAGCCCAAAAATGTCGCCTGAGTAGTCTGGAACTGCAACAGGTATTTCAGGCAAAAGAAGAACAGGCCTTACAGGCAAAAAAGGAAAATCACGTTTTTTTGATTTACCCTCTGCTGAGATTGCAACAGAAAATGTCAAGAGCAGCAGAAATAATGAAATCAGCTTAATGTTGTCTGTATCAGGCATCGATGTTGGCGTATTTTGCGTGAGTTTCAATAAATTCTCTTCTTGGCGGCACGTCGTCGCCCATCAGCATTGAAAATATTCTGTCTGCTTCTGCAGCATTCTCAATATCAACCTGCCGCAAAATCCTGGTCTCTGGATTCATAGTTGTGTCCCAGAGTTGAACGGCATTCATCTCTCCAAGACCTTTGTATCTCTGAATATGCAGTCCTGATTCCTTTCCTGCTCCCAGTTTTTCTATTGCTGCTTTTCTTTCTTCTTCTGTCCAGCAATACTGCTCCTGTTTGCCTTTTTTGACAAGATATAAAGGAGGTGTGGCTATGTATACATGGCCCTTTTTTATTAAATCCTGCATGTACCTAAAGAAAAAAGTAAGAATAAGTGTGGCTATATGACTTCCGTCAACATCTGCATCTGTCATAATTATAACTTTGTGATATCGCAGTTTTGTGAGGTTAAGTGCCTTACTGTCTTCTTCAGTTCCTACAGTTACTCCAAGAGCTGTATAAATATTTCTGATTTCTTCGCTTTCAAAAACTTTATGCTCCATAGCTTTCTCAACATTGAGAATTTTTCCTCGGAGTGGAAGAATTGCCTGGAACATTCTGTCACGACCGGTTTTAGCAGTACCGCCGGCAGAATCTCCTTCGACAAGGAACAATTCGCATTTTGATGGATCCCGGTCAGTACAGTCAGCCAATTTACCAGGCAGGCCTGATCCTGACATTACAGTTTTTCTCTGAACAAGCTCTCTGGCTTTTCTGGCAGCGTGTCTTGCTGTTGCTGCAAGTATGACTTTGTCAATTATAGCTTTTGCGTCTTTCGGGTTCTCTTCAAGATAATTTTCGAGAGCTGTAGTAGTGGCTTGTGATACAGAGGCCATTACCTCAGGATTGCCAAGTTTGGTTTTTGTCTGTCCTTCGAATTGAGGTTCCTGAACTTTTACAGATATTATAGCAGTTAGTCCTTCTCTAAAGTCAGAGGCATCTATGTCAAACTTCAATTTTGAAAGCATCCCGGTTTTGTCGGCGTAATTTTTAAGAGTGGTTGTAAGACCTCTTCTAAATCCGCTCAAATGTGTGCCTCCCTCAATAGTATTGATGTTATTGACATATGAGTGAACATTTTCTGTAAAACCGTTATTATACTGCATAGCAATTTCAATCGGAATGCCACTTTTGTCGTTTTCAAGATAAATAGGTTTATCTGTTAACTTTTCTCTTGTACCGTCGAGGTATTGAACAAATTCTAACAGGCCAAGTTCTGAATAGAACACTTCTGTTTTATTAGTATTACTATTTGTGTCTTCACCGTTTCCGTTACCATTATTGTCGGAATCTATGGGATTGTCTCTTAAGTCAGTAAGAGTGAGCCTGATACCTTTGTTCAAAAAGGCAAGTTCTCTAAGCCTGGTAGCAAGGATCTCATAGTTGTATACTGTTCCCATTGTGAATATTTCCTGATCAGGCTTAAATGTGATAGTAGTGCCAGTTTTTTCTGATTCTCCTTCAACTTTCACCGGATATAGCGGGATACCTTTGGAATATTCCTGAACATATTTCTTTCCGTCTCGATAGATCTCGGCCTTTAGATGGGAGGAAAGTGCATTTACACAAGATACTCCGACTCCGTGCAGACCTCCTGATACTTTATATGAATCCTTGCTAAATTTACCACCTGCATGTAGAACAGTCAGTACAACTTCGAGTGCAGATCTTCCTTCCTTTTCGTGTATTCCTGTAGGAATGCCTCGCCCGTTATCTGTAACAGTTATTGAATTGTCAGGATTGATAATTACATTAATTTCTGTACAGAATCCTGCCAAGGCCTCATCAATTGAGTTATCAACCACTTCATAAACCAAATGGTGTAATCCGCGAGAACCCGTATCTCCAATGTACATTGATGGTCTTTTTCTGACCGCTTCCAATCCTTCAAGAACTTGAATACTGTCGGCCGAATAATCACTGCCGGCATTAACTGAATCATTATCCCTCATTTGTATATGTAAACTCTTTTAAAGATTACAAAGTTACTTAAATCGTTAAAAAAATCCTAATAATTTTTCAAACAATACTAAGAGTTGTAATATATATAATTATTTAATTATCAAATTTTTAATGCTACGCCAAAACCTACACCAAAACCGGTGTTCCCATAATATATATATGAAAGATCATTGGCATTCAAAAGATTATTAAGTTTCAAATAGAATGACAAATTCTTATTGAAA
>DOVA01000251.1 GCA_003520315.1 Rikenellaceae bacterium
GGCAACACCTCATTCGTATAAAGGGCAAGAGCTTCGGACTTTTTATTCTCCATGGCAAGTTGCATCATTTTTACATTAGCTGGCTTTACATTTGCTATAGCTTCTTTAGCATTATTTAGGATTTCTTCTTCCGTTTTGCTAGTGATGAGTTTTTCGAGATTATTAAGAGCTGTATCATAGTCGACCCATCGAACATCAATCTTGTTTTTTGCCTCTTCTCTTATGTTTTCATCAGTGGAAAGAATCAACTGGGGCTGTGCCATATAAATATCAGATATAGCCAAAACAAGTTTGTTTGCATCGCTTATTCTCACATTATTCACATTTACTATATTATCCAAGTTCTTCTTTGTCACATGTGTACTGTAAATCCCAACTGCTGTCAGTGCCATCATCATAAATATCAAAACACCGAATCCCAAACCCAATTTTTTACTAATTTTCATATTTTTGAAACTCATCTTAAATACCTCCCTGTATTTTGATTGCTTAACTCTTTAATTAAACTTAAATTTACAAATACTGTTGTTTTTCTAATACTTAAGATCTTTCAGCCAAAGACTATATCATTCAGTTCAACATTATTTATTACTTTTGCCACATCCACTATCAGAGCCACAGTTCCATCTCCCAGGATGGTTGCCCCTGATACAGCTTCTATGTTTTTGTAAAATTTTCCCAGATTCTTGATTACTGTTTGGTGTTCTCCTATAACCCTGTCGACTACAAAACCTATTCTGTTGCCGTTTACTCCTGTTACAACAATCTGCTCAATTGAGGGGATTTCTCCTGCGATTTTAAATTCGTTCCTGAGCCTGATATAAGGAACAATTTCTCCTCTGATATTAGCAATATTGCGACCATGGGACCTCTTAACATCATCATCTGTCAATTCTACGCACTCTTCAACAATGGAAAGAGGGAGAACAAAGTTGTCCTTTCCTATATTGACCAGCAAACCTTCTACTATAGCCAGTGTAAGAGGCAATTTAATAGTCACCTTGGTTCCCTTGCCTTTTTCGCTTACTATGTCTACAACACCTCTCAAAGAATCTATCCCCTTTTTCACCACGTCCATGCCAACACCACGTCCGGATACGTTTGTAACCTTTTCGGCTGTTGAAAATCCCGGTGTAAAAATAAGCGAATATATCTCTTTGTCAGAAACATCAACATCGGAAGCTATTAAACCCTTATCTATAGCCCTGGAGAGTATAGCCTCTTTATCAAGGCCCTTCCCGTCATCTTCAATTTGAAGTAAAACATTAGCTCCGGAGTGAACTGCCGAGAGATGAATCCTGCCTGTTTTTGGTTTCCCTGACGCAACGCGTACATCAGGAAGTTCAATCCCGTGATCGATTGAATTTCTTATAAGATGTACAAGAGGGTCATTCAATTTTTCTATAACTGTTTTATCAAGTTCCGTTTCTGCCCCATCAGTGGTCAGCTCAATTTCCTTTCCCAGTTCACGGGAAAGATCGTGGACAAGTCTTTTAAATCTTCCGAAGGTTGTACCAATCGGAAGCATGCGGATATTCAAAGTATTGTCTCTGAGTTCTGCGGTAAGTCTTTCCACTTCTTCTGCTATTGAAGTAAATTCAATATTGGCGGAACTTGCGGCAGTCTGGGTAAGCCTTGCCTGAACAGTAACCAGCTCCCCTACAAGATTTACTAGTATATCAAGTTTTTCTACTGGCACACGAATGCTCGAAGCAGATTCATCTTTTGATTTTATGTTCTCTCTTACTTTTTTTAATTGCTCCTGCTCTAAAAGAGCTGATTTTACCTTGTCCGATGTTACAAAGCCCTTTTCAACAAGCATTTCCCCTATATACTTTTTCTCATTTAATACCTTTGCTAAATCTTCTTCAGTTATATCACCCCTTTCTGCAAGTATCTCGCCCAGTTTCTTGAAACTTCCCTCCGAATCGCAGTCGATAACATCAATACTAATTTCACAAATATCATCAACAAATATGAAAACATCCTTAATGGAATCAATTCCTTTATCGGTTGTAAGCACAATATCCCAGAATGTATAACAAGATTCAGGATTGATGTCTTTTAGCTGGGGTATGGCATCTACGTGAGCAATTGCCTTGCATTCTCCAAGAGATTGTAGTTCGTCAAGAAGCATCACAGGATTAGTCCCGGTCAAAAAGATGTTTTCAGCAGGTTTCAGGCGAATACGATAAGTGACAATATTGCTGCTGTTCGGGGATATAGATGGTTGCATATCCTCCGAAAAGCTGTATGTTTCTCTGACTGGTTGCACTTCATTGATCCTGTTTTTTGAAACAATTTTTTTGAATCCCTTTATAGTTTCCTGTAAAACCGGATCATTTAATGTTTTTTCCTCTGAGCTGTTATCAAGCATATGTTTTATCTGGTCTCTTGCTTTTAGCGTCAGATCGATCAATTCATCGGTAACCGGCAATACTTCCTCGCGTACATTATCATAGACAGTTTCAATTTCATGGGAAAACTCTGCTATGTCATCAAAACCAAACATTGCACCTGATCCTTTAATTGTGTGCATGGCACGAAAAACTCTGCCTATTATTTCTTTATCATCAGGTCTTTTCTCCAATTCAAGCAAAGAAACTTCAAGTTCTGCCAGCAGCTCATATGCCTCTTCCTTAAATAACTCTCTATGCATATCAATCATCCAAGCACCTTCTTCATAACAGCCACAAGCTGTTCAGGTTTAAAGGGTTTTACAATCCATCCTGTGGCACCAGCTTGTTTACCTTCAATTTTTTTAGACTCCTGCGATTCTGTTGTCAGTAAAACAATCGGGATAAACTTGTATGCCGGGTTTGACCTTATATTTTTTACCAGACTTATTCCGTCAAGATTTGGCATATTAAGATCTGTAATAACCATGTGAATTGGATCGCCATTCAATTTCGATAAAGCATCTTTACCATCTACAGCCTCAACAACTTCATATCCTGCATTTTTAAGTGTAAAAGATACCATT
>DOVA01000124.1 GCA_003520315.1 Rikenellaceae bacterium
AGAAATGCAATGTCTCGGCTTTGGTGGATAGGAAGATTTACCTATGATGAAACTCTCTCCGATCCTTTCCTGTACTCCGATTATTTAACAAGACATGCCGATTTCGTCTTTCATATACTTGAGTTGAATCTATCCAACAACAAGCAATTGGTAAAAGTCTTGTTGCAGGTTCTTCAAGATGCGGAGAGTAAAGGATTGAGTATAAATACAAATCACCTTGGAGCATTAACAAAATACTACAATGTGCTTGGTGGTTCATATATCTTGGACCTAATTCCTTATGAAACTCTCTATGTTAAGCTGAGCCAGCGATTAGAAAAGATTCTTGTGGCGAAGTAGGGGAGAATGGTAGCAGTATGGATTCAGCTTTCTATCTTTCCAGGCTTTTGTCTTTTGATCCCTCATCAACAAGGATTTGGAAATTTCCGAAATATGATGGCAAGTTGACTATTCTTCAAATGACGAATAGTCTCATGAATCTTTTTGCTAATTCCACTGACCACAACCTTCAAGTGGTAATTACAGATGAGCAAGAGCAAGAATTATTGGATGTTTTTAGTGTCTGCAAAGCTCTGGGATTAATCTATCAGGTAGAAGCCAGGACATATCGACCATCAAAAACTCTTATAGCAGTTCTGGAGGAGAGGCTGGATTATCNNAAGATGTGGCAAATTGCATTATTGAATTTTCAGTTTCCTTGTTTCTCAGACATACCTGAATTTCGCAATTTGGACCGGAGACTTCAGGTTAAGCCATTCTTATTTCTATTACAATTGTTACACGACCCAGAATTAAACTATAGCTTAAATAAGAAAGAGGTAAAACTTGCGTTAGTTTATGGAAATAATCCGTCTTGTTTAGAAGTTTGCAAAGAGAGGATACTAGACTATCGGAGAAAAGGAAAATGGACGATAGTTAGAAATTATAAACAAGAGTGGTATGATTTTGATACGCAAGCTTCTCCCGATGACTTACTTACAAGAATCACTACACAAGCAGAGTATTTTACGAACATTGCGATTAACAGTAAACTTGTGATACTCATTTGGTCTGGAATTATTACGTACTCGAAGATGGTTAAACCTCTATTCATAAGTGCTCTACAAACAAGCAACGCTGTGATTGGCTTGGATGGCGAAGCGAACATGACACATGAAACAGAAGACTTCTTGTACGAAAAAGTTTCTCAATTCATTCGTTTCAATGAAGTTCCTGATGTGGAGCAAGAGGTCGAAGCCGCCCTAGGAAGCGGGAATAATGATAAAGAGGAAACAGGAAAATCAAGCATAGGATCCCTTGATGCTAAACTCACTGAATATCGAAAAAAGATTCCGATTGAGAATCTGGCTCTCCCTTTTGTAATATTGGAAATGTTTGGGTTCTCAGGTACAAAACTCAAGCAGTTGGATATGACGTATCAGAGTACAATTAATGATGTTTGGCTTAGACTATTCGATGATAATAATGCCAATCTTATAGATTTTGTAGTAAAGAGCTTACAGAAAGAAGCTGAAATCATAATATATGAGTTTATTAACAAAGATGACTATGAAAAATATCTTATTGGTTCACGAAAGTGGTCACTTTCAGAAGCACAAAAAGATGATATTGAAAAGAAGTTAATTGCTATCGCACTCTATTGTAAGAGAATTGCATTAAGTAAGAAGGGTTTCCCTAAGTTTGATGCATGGAGCTTAATGCTCGACTATTCACTAAAAAAGGATATAGCAAAAGGTTTAGTATCACTACTCGAAAATGAAGAAGCTCAAAGTGAAGTAAAGCAAGCCCGAGACTCTATAAGGCTTCCTGCGCTGCCACCTGTTTCCGATAAAAAAGGTAAAGCTATTTACAAATCTTCCGGACCACAGGGTAAAAAGAATAATAGTAGAACTAATACTTTGCAGGTAGAAAAGGCGCAATCCAGCACTACAAAGCGAGCTTCGAGAAAGGTGTTTTTACATCAAATAGTAAAAGAAATAGTTGCAGAGGAATTCCAGCAGGGTATACAAACCAAGAATGAAGCTGAAATAATTGACTTGAGAGAAAAGATAGCTCGGAAATACCCTCAATCAACATTACGTACAAACAGTCGTCAAATTATTTCTATTTGCAAAAATGCTTTACTGGATTGGGGTGATGGTGTCTTCATTGCCCCAAAGAGCGCACATTATCCTCCGAAACTACTTGATGAAATTTGGGATTATATTCGAGAGGACTCTCGTTCTGAAAAGTATTACAGTGATATTTTCAACCGGTTTCAGGGAAGGTTGAATTTTGAAACAAATATTGCTAATCCAATAGCTCTCAGAAGCTTGCTTCAATCTCTTTGTAAGGATGAGTTTACTTTCAATGAAAAATTTGTCAGTACAAAAAATTCCGATACAAACAATATTGATAATGATGTTTATCAAATAATTACAATGAATGGAGGTAACCCAATACAGAGGCATGAACTCTGCGAGGAGTTGTTTGGAGGGAATGACTCGATACTCAAGAGCGAGATTAAGAAGTCAACAAAGGTGATTAAGTGGGGTGATGCCACATACTTTCATACTGATCTATTAAAGAACACTGCACAAATCAATAATGCGTTTTCAACATTGTTGCGTAAACAAATCGAACGGAATAATGGCTTCACCAGCATGAGCCTGTTCTATGCTGAATGCGTTTTATCAAACGGTTCAGTAATGGAGGAAAATCATATATCAAACGAGATTGAGCTTTATAACTATTGCCAATTCTATTTAGGTAATCTATTTAACTTCCAACAACCAAATATACTCTTGAAAAAATCTCCGAACAAAACTATTCCAGAATAGATCAGGGATAAGTTTTTGGAAACTGAATTCACTGATAAAGAAGTAATTAACTATGGAGAATTATTTTCTTGGAGTCAGATGTCTATAACTAATGGAATTATTCTCATGGCTAACTCCAGTCATATGCGAATATCGAATTCTCGATTCATTCCGAGAGTTGATTTTTCTCTATATGAAAAATGGTGTGATGATGTGAACAGAATTCTTGATATTGAGATGGATGGTGATGACTATTGCCTCTCATCGTCGTTGGAGCCTTTTTTAGGCTTTCCACACTTTGACTTGCCTTGGAATGCCTATCTTCTGGAATCATTCTTGTCATTACCAAAGGCTAGATTTCGTGTATTGCCAGTTGATAAAGAGAATAGGCTTCAATACTTCTTTATTGTAGTTAGAAAGGATTCTAAATATTTTTCGTATAACGAGCTAGTAGCTGATGTTCTTAGAAAGAAAGCCTTTGCTGCGTTGTCAGAAGTAGAGATGGAAGATTTCTTATTGGATAATGGTCTGGGTGAAGGCGGAGTTCCAACAATCATCAAGAAGGATCCAAAATTCCATTTTTCTGATGGCAGGTTTGCTCTTTAACAAATTTGGGAGTAAGCGGGCTAGCAAAATTCATATGCAATGAATTCTTACTAACCCGAATATGCTCGAATTCAAGTTTCAAAATTTATCAAGGGCATTAGCGATTGATTCTGCTAATGCTTTTGCCAACATAGGTGGAACTGCATTTCCAACTTGTTGATACTGTTGATCTTTTGTCCCGTAAAACCTGAACGAATCTGGAAAGGATTGAATTCTTGCAGCTTCTCGGACACTTATTGCTCTATTTTGTATCGGATGAATCCACATTGCTTTCCGTACATTAGTGACAGTTGCGCTTGGCATTCTCTCATCAAGTCGAAGATAAATTGAGTTTTGTGTTCTACTCGGATCTGCATAGTTTTCTTTTTGATCTTGGCTTAGTGAGTGAAAATTCATACCTTGCCTGATATTCATGAAACGTTGTATGGCAATCGGAGTAGACTTGGTAATGATGTGATTGTAAATATCTTTGCTGTCCCGAAGATGTTGAAGTGCACCTGTATATTTCTGAGAGCCAGAATGTACGGGAGTGTCGTCCACATTCTCTGAAGGCGTAACTTCATACAAATCAGCTATGGCATCATGTACGTTAGCAACTAGATTCGATTGGGGAGGAAACTCAATTTTTCTTCCGTACTTCCTCCTGATTCCCAGGATGATATACCGTTCTCTGTTTTGGGGAACCCCATAATCAACTGCATTGGGAATTTTTGGATTCAGGATGTATTCTTTTCCAAGCTCATGATTTAAATAATCAATTACTGTATACGAATTAATTGAGAGATAAAATTGTGAATTCTCATCCTTTTTAGGAGAAACGAGGATATTGTTTCTTGAAATATCTTCAAGTCTGAGTAATGCTTCAAAAATTTGCAGAACAGTATGCAATTCATCAAGTGGAAATTGCAAATCCTTTGTTTGCTGTAAAAAATCTCTGATGGGTATGGTTAAATCAGGGTCTGGAGCAATTGAACAGAATGATTCAAGAAACTCAAACAGTATTTTTATTTCTGAGTCGGCAATCTTGCCTTTTTTGAGTCTACGCTTGACAGTTCTCAATGCAATATGATGCCGAGGCTCTGATTGAATATTTGGCCAATTGACACGATCATTAATGATGAGTTTCTCAAAAGGAATACCAAAATCTCCACCATAAATCAGGACATCTTCAGAATTGAAAGAGTCATACGTTTTGACTTCGTCAGGATCATCTACAGAATAGAAGAACCTATGTGTTTTTGAACCAAGCATTTTAACATTCTCAAGAAGAAATGCTTCTGGTGATAAACTCTTGATGAACCCAACATACGTTTTAACCAACCGGTTATTCATATTGATAAGTTGGTTGTGTTGTCTGTTGGCATTTGAGAAGCCCTGGCAAGGAGGCCCCCCAATGATAACGTCGAAATGCCCATGGGTTTGGATGAGTTCATTAAAATCAGCTTCTAGGACATTACTGTACATGACAGTTCCTGTATGATTAATTCTATAGGTCTCCTGCGCCGCTTCATTATTCTCAAAAGCAGCCGCAATCTCGAATCTGCCTGTTTGCAGAAAACCCAAGCTCAGTCCTCCTGCACCAGCAAAAATATCTAGAACCTTATATGTATCAGCCATTGCTTTATTTCCATCCGTTATCTGTAGCCTTGTTCCAGATACTCAATGCCAAAAGACACATTTTATCAGAAACATTGTTACCTTTTCCTGCACACATTTTTATCACTGCATCTACAGCTTGCAGTTCGTTCATTGTAGGAGAAATTTCACTTTTATGCTGCTCCACGTACTGAGGCAAATACTTCCACCGTTCAACTTTTTCCTCAGCCACT
>DOVA01000088.1 GCA_003520315.1 Rikenellaceae bacterium
TCTATATGATTTAATCCAATTTTTGTATGTATTCCATATAATTGTCTCAGATGTAGGCCTTACAACAAGCTCCTCTTCAAGTTTTGCATCAGGATCTACTACCACACCTGGCCCATCTGGATTTGCCATTAGTCTGTGATGAGTAACAACGGCACACTCTTTTGCAAAACCTTCCACATGTTCTGCCTCCCTGCTTAAAAAAGATTTTGGTATAAATAGAGGGAAATAGGCATTTTGATGGCCTGTCTCCTTAAACATCCGGTCAAGCTGAGCCTGCATCTTTTCCCAAATAGCATAACCATAGGGTTTTATTACCATACATCCTCTTACTGCTGAGTTTTCAGCCAATTCAGACTTGATAACCAAATTATTATACCATAATGCATAATTCTCCTCTTTGTTGCTAACTTCTTTTGCCATTACCTAAATAAAATATTTGTCAGTGGTACAATTTTTGTGTAAATTTGTATTGAACAGCACAAAAGTATAAATAATATTTAATACACAGGAGGTGTGTTATGAAAAACAAACTTTATTACTTGGCAGCCGTTATTCTTGCATTGAGCTCTTGCGGCACCGGAAGTCGTTATTCATCTGCCTCTTACGAAGATCCTGCATATTATAGACCTGGTACTGATATAGCAGTTGTTCGTAAAGTGGATGACCAATCTGCGACTGACAAGGAGCTGCAGGCATTGAAGGAAAAGACGAAGGAAGTAATTGTAGTAGACGAGAAAAGCGGTAAGACAGTCCTCCCATTATCCAAAGCTGACACTGTTCTTGTTGACATTAATGAATATGATTCATACGAGGAATTGCTTACCAAATTTAATTCACCAGAATATGAAATACATTTCACAGTAAATGATTATTCTGACTGGTGGAGCTATCCATGGGCTTGGAATTATCCATACTATTATTGGAATCCGAGTTGGAGATTTGCCTTCCATTGGTATTATGGGTATTGGGATCCATGGTATCATTCAAGTTGGTATTGGTATAATCCTTATTATTACGATTATTGGTGGTATCGTGATCTATATTACGGCTGGTGGGGACCAAGATATGACCTTTATGGATACTGGCCATCAGGTGGCTGGTACAGTGGGCCTTACTGGGGTGTACCGGTGGAACGTCACTTGTATGGCAGAAGAGATTCTGATAACTCCAATCCTAATCAAAGGCATAGCGGAATTAACTCTTCCGGGAGTTATACCAGAATGTCCAAGGCAGAAATCAGCCAAATAAGGGGCAGTTCTGTTTTAAATTCCGGTAACAGACCTTCACAGAGTGTTTACAGAAGAGAAAACAGCCAAGATCGCTTTACAACAAGTGGTGGAAAAGTTATTGATCAGAACTCAGGGAACTCAAACATTGTTAGAAACGCTAATTCGAGAAATACCAGCATAAAGAGTAGCGCTACTTCGACTTCATCAAAGAAGTCTGAATATACAAGATCAACCGGAAATTATAGAGTTCCGGTACGTCAAAATAATGCAGCGTCCGGCTATAATAGTGGTTCTGGAGTTTCTACAGGTAAAAATTCATCTACAAACCGTTCCGAATTTCAAAGAAGCAATACTAACAATACATACTCACAGCCTACTAGGAGTTCTGGAACATACCAGAGTTCAGGTTCTTCCTCCCAATCTTCTCAATCATCCGGTAGTGGAAGAAGTTCTTCAGGCAGTGGATCAGTTTATCGTAGATAATTTATTATGAAAAAGACATTTACATTTACAGTTGCCGTTTTACTTACTACTTTACTATCGGCACAAAATAGATATGACGCTTTAAGGTATTCCCAAAATTTTTATGAAGGAAGTGCAAAGAGCATAGCCATGGGAAACGCTATTGTCTCTATCGGTGGAGATCTTGGAGCTATCAGTATAAATCCAGCTTCTGCCGGACTTTACAGATATTCTGAATTTATGTTTACACCATCCACTATTTCAACTCTTACTGAAACAGACTATCTGGACAGAAATACAGACAAGCGTTTTTTCAGGGCTGGAGTTTCTTCATTTGGTTTTGTCACTCCGCTTAACGGCATAAGAAAGACAGGCAATCTTAAAGGATTGAATGTGTCTGTATCCATGAATAAACTGAATAATTTTAATAACCGGGTATCGGCAAAAGGACGCGCCGACAACACCAGTTGGCTCTCATCTGTTGCATACAATACAAATGGAATCAATTCATCAGAGCTGGATATTCAAAGTGTTGGCGATACGTATCCTTTTTACAACAGTGGTGCATCTTGGCGTTCAGTTCTAGCATGGAATACCAATCTGCTTGACAGGCTACCTGATTCCGAAAGTGAATATATTGCTGCCACAGAAAACATTGTGGGTAATTCTATCGTGATTGGGGGTCCTCTTGATCAAGGGTTTAAAAGAGAAACCACTGGAGGGATATCAGAATATGCTATTACTCTTAGCGGAAATGTTAGCAATAAGTTTTACTTTGGATTCAGCCTGGGACTACAGTCCTTGAGATATACCGACTGGCAGTCTTACAGTGAGTTTGCAGTGAATTTAAATCAGTTTGATTCAAAGTTTAAAGATTTTGAACATATTTACAAGCAGACTACAACCGGAGTTGGCATAAATGCAAGAGCAGGCGTTATTTACGTTCCTGTTGAAGGTCTAAGACTGGGTGCCAGCCTGGCTACTCCTACATATTTCTCGCTTGAAGATGAATGGAGAGAAAGCATGTACGCTGAATACAGTGATAATTATCATGTCTTTTTAAAATCTCCAAAGGGCTCTTACGACTACTTGGTGATTACACCTGCAAGGGCAAATCTGGGCATATCTTATTTTTTCGGAACAAGAGGATCCATATCTCTTGATTATGAGTTTGTCGGCTACGAATGGATGCGGATGGATGATACTGACTCTGATTTTGATGAGTTTGATGATGAAAATGATTTGATAGAGGAGGATTTTCAAAACACTAGTAATATTAGAGCAGGTGCTGAGTTGAGATTAAACAGAATTTTTTCTTTGAGGGCAGGATATTCATTCTATCAGAACCCTGAGAGAAATTATGGATTTGACACACAGTTTGTATCTTGTGGTGCGGGATTCAAATTTGGAAGTGGATTTTTTGCCGATTTTGGTATTCAGAGACGAATCTCTAATTCAGAAAATTTCAGGCTTTATGATAATGTTCCTTTGCAGGGAGGGTCATCATTATTGGCTCCCACAGGCGAATCAACATATAATGCTTGGAAAGTGCTGGCAACTATAGGCTTTAGGTTTTAGAAAAAGAATGTGATGGAGTTAGGCCCTTCGTTAAAGAGGAGGTCTATTATTGAGAGATTCGGAATGAATCCATATTTATGGGCAAATACCTGGTGGTATTGCCCATATTTATTATTAAAAAGCACTTCTCTTTTTGGATGAAAAAGGTTTCTGTAATCAGTCCCTTCAAAATCTTTTATATAATTTTGTGTGAATTCAGGTACTGATGGTATTCCAATCATATCAAGAATAGTGTTTAAAAGTCTATTGTTATAGTTAAACAGCAAAGGTTCTTCTTCAGTATAAAATGGGTATATTTCATCCTTGTAATAACAAAAAAAAGGAGAGGAGTTATAGGCAGAAAATATGGCTCTCCAATGTTGTTTTTGCCACTTTTTGGAATAATCTATCTTTACCTTGTCAATCCTTCTTGTATCTTCATCATTTTTGTCTTCTCGACATATGGGTATCACCAATGGTAAAACCCCGGCTGAACTGTATATATAACAACGATTTCTGTAAGATTGCTTTTGATAGTTCTCGTATTTTTCAATTACAGGCCTGTCGGAGCTAGCAATTGCTCTTATATATTCAATTGAAGGAAGATACGCAGTTGATAACAAAGCCGAAGCAGAATGACTGTTATCCATGTATAAATCTCGAAATTTTAGGAACTATGCCTCTTTTGGAATTCTTGATAAAATCAAGAATGGTTCTTTTCTCATCACTCTCTTCAAAATCCCGTTCTATTCTCTCACAGGCATCTGAAATATTGAGGCCAGAATCGTAAAGAGTTCTGTAAATGTTCTCAATTCTGGATATCTGCTCACTTGTAAAACCGTTTCTTCTCAGACCCACTAAATTCAATTTATAAAAAGCTACAGGATTATTCCCTGTTAATGCATAAGGAGGTACATCCTTCCTTACGGCAGATGCTCCTGATACCATACTATAAGCTCCCACCCTGGTAAACTGATGAAATACAGCCTTTCCTCCAATTGTAGCGTAATCATTTGCTTCAACAAAGCCTGCAAAACCAACATAGCTTATAATAACTGTTCCATTGCCAATCACGCAATCATGGGCTACATGAGAATAAGACATAAGCATATTATTATTACCCATAACTGTCTTCCCCCGCCCATGTATAGTACCTCTTGCCATATTTGCAAATTCTCTGATAATATTGCCGTCACCTATCTCAAGCCAAGTCTCTTCACCGGCAAATCCCACATCCTGAGGAGTAGAGCCTAAGACAGCTCCGGGATAAATTTTGTTATTCCTGCCAAGTTTTACATAATCAAGAATAGTCACATGAGGTCCTATTATTGTACCATCGCCTATCTCCACATTTTCTGCAATATAAGAAAATGGACCAACTGTAACATTATTACCTATTCTGGCTTTCGGATGGATAAATGCATTACTCATAAAATTGTTTCTCACTCCTTGTTCTTAATCACCTGAGCGACCATCTCTCCTTCACAAACCAAGGAATCACCAACGTAGACTTCACCCTTCATACAGACTACTGATCTACGAAGCGGTTGAGTAAGAGTCATTTTAATGGCAATTACATCTCCTGGGACCACCTTTCTCTTAAATCTAACTTTATCAATTTTTGCAAAGTAGGTTGAGTATTTTTCAGGTTCGTCAACTCCTTTGAGAACTAAAATCCCACCAACTTGCGCCATAGATTCAAGAATTAATACTCCAGGCATAACAGGTTCATCCGGGAAATGACCGATAAAATATCCTTCGTTAATCCCAATAGTTTTAATACCTACTACAACATTTTCAGTCATTTCAATAATTCTATCCACCATAAGAAAAGGAGGTCTGTGAGGAAGAAGTTTCTTAATCCCGTTGATATCTACAAGTGGTTCTTTGTTAGGGTCATACTGAGGTATAGCATCTGACCTCATCAAATCATTTCTCATAATTTTTGCTACTATCGTGTTTATACTATGTCCTGGCTTATATGCAGTTATGCGTGCTCTAATCCTCATGCCTGTAAGAGCAAGATCACCAATTAGATCTACAAGTTTCTGTCTTGCACACTCATCCTTAAACCTTAAACCTGAATCATTGATATACCCTCTTGAAAGATCTCCTTTCAAGACGCCAGGGTAACTGTTTTTTATAAAATCCAGATCTTCTTTGGATAAAGGTTTATCTGCTATAACTATCGCGTTATCAATATCACCACCCTTAATAAGTCCCTGTTTCAGGAGTGGCAATATATCGTGAATAAATACAAAAGTCCTGCAAGGAGCTATTTCCGTTAAAAAATCAGTATTATTATCGAATATAACACGTTGCCTACCAATTATATCAGAGCCGAAATCAATTGTCACATCTATCATTAACTCTGAGGCAGGTTCTATCATTATCTCTGAGCCGCTCTTGTCATCTTTGTAATAAATTGTACGTTCAGGAGTATAATAGTTGGAAGATGCATTTTGCTCTTCCAAACCACTTTTAGACAACCTGTTTGCAAACTCCAATGCACTTCCATCAATAATTGGAACTTCAGGTCCATCAATCTTTATGAGTGCATTGTCAATTCCAAGGGCAAACAGAGTTGCCATAATATGCTCTATGGTAGATACTTGGGCATCACCTTTTCCAATTGTAGTGCCTCGTTGAGTAGAAACAGTATATTCAGCAACGGCAGGCACTTCCGGTTCTCCTGGAAGGTCAACTCTTCTAAACACAATGCCATGATTTATCGTAGCAGGATGGACTTCCATATGTACAAAAAGTCCCGTATGTAATCCTTTTCCCTCAAATTTTACGGCCTTAGACAGAGTATACTGCATAGCATTACTTTTTTTTGTTAAGGTCCCTGAAAAGTGCATATGACTTCATGAACTTTTTGTAGTCAAAAGCAGGAGAGCCTGCCAAAATTGTTCCTGGAACTTTAATATTGCTAAGAACTCCAGCCTGGGAAACAATAGTTGTGTTGTCTGCAATGACAAGATGATCCCCTATGCCGACTTGCCCACCTATTATACAATTTTTCCCGATTACTGTAGAACCCGCAATACCTGCCTGCGCAGCAATAACAGTGTTTTCTCCAATATCACAATTATGTGCTATCTGAATAAGGTTGTCCATCTTGACTCCTTTCCTGATGATTGTTGACCCCATTGTTGCTCTGTCAATGGTAGTATTTGCTCCAATTTCACAATTGTCTTCTATGACCACATTCCCAATTTGAGGTACTTTATTGTACACCCCATTACTGTCAGGAGAAAATCCAAACCCGTCTGCTCCTATAACTGCATTTGCATGAATTATACAATTTGAACCCACCTTGCAAGCAGCATAAATCTTAACTCCAGGATAGATAGTAGTGTTTTCACCAATAGTGACATTATCACCAATGTAAGAATGTGGGTAAACTTGAGACCCTGTACCTATCACAGTCGACTTACCTACATACGAATGTGAACCTATGTATGCATTTTTCCCAATTTTCGCACTCCAGGAAATCTTCGTAAAAAAACCTCTTCCTCTTTTGTTTTTAGCCTTAATAGTATTGAAGAGATCAAGTAAAACCGGCATGCAATGATATGCATTATCAACCTTAATTATACACGGAGCAGGTATTGGAGCAGAAGGAACAAAGTCCTTGTTAATCAGTATAATACTTGCCTTAGTATTATAAAGATATTTTTCATATTTTTGGTTAGCATAAAAACTAATTGAGCCCCGCTTGCTTTGTTCAATCTTTGTGATTGAACTTACTACTGTTTCGGGATCTCCAAAAATTTCTCCTTGAACCAACTCAGCAATCGTTCCAGCTGTTATCATCATCTGTTTTTTCATAATCTGGCTGTGCAAAGAAAGTATTTTTTTGTGACTTGAGAAAAAGCCTTAGCTGAAAGCATGTCTGAGATATCATAAATATTTTTAACCTTACCATCTTTAGACATTATGCCAATAAATTCACCTTCAATGTTATACCCTTCATTTACAACTTCACCGCACTGTACAAGATAATCTTCGCCTGAACACAATTCAGGATTGATTGGCTCTGAAGAAAGTATAATCTTGGGCAATCGACGCATTGAGAGATTTCTACACAACAGTGATAAAATTTTGTCATCACAATACTGCCACTGTTTAATGGCTGAAATAAAATCATTATCGTCTAACATTGCGAATTTGTCGATTATTGAACGATCCTCAAGATCATCTTCAGAAAATTTGTTTTTCATGAAAAAAAAGATTGCAGGAGAGCCTTGAAGTTGAACAGAACTTTGCGTAAGCTCCCTTGCTCTGCGAAGAATCTGTATTAATAACTGTTCTGCTGCTATTACAGTTTTATGCAAATAAACCTGCCAAAACATTAGACGCCTTGAAATAAGAAACTTTTCTACCGAATAAATGCCTTTCTCCTCAACAACAAGCGAATTTTCATGAACATTAAGCATTTTTATTATTCTCTCATGACCAATCATCCCCTCAGCCACACCTGAAAAAAAACTATCTCTTCTCAAATAATCCAATCTATCGACATCAAGCTGACTTGAAACAAGTTGGTGAAGGAAATGTTTTGGATACTTATCTTCAAAAATTTCAATAGTCTTGGCCAAAGCATTATTTTTCTCTTTATTGATAGCCTTCATCATAGCAAGAGAAATCTCCTCATGTGAGATACCAACCAGTAAATTATTTTCAAGTGCATGACTGAAAGGGCCATGACCAATATCATGCAGCAACATTGCACACATAGAAGCCTCCTCTTCTGAAACATCAATCTCTATCCCCTTACTTCTCAATGCATCAATTGCCTCCTTCATCAGATGCATTGCCCCCAGTGCATGCAAAAGCCTTGAATGGGTAGCACCGGGATAGACAAGATTAGTCATCCCGAGTTGTCTTATATCTCTAAGTCGCTGAAAATAAGGATGCTCAATAATTTCCTGAATTAACCCGGATGGTATGTTTATGAAACCATGCACAGGATCATTAATGATTTTATAACTTTTTTTCATAATGTAAAGTTATGAAAATAAAAAAATATTTTGATGTTAATAATAAAATTTCTAATTTTGCACCGGTTAAGTGAAAAGATGTAAGGGGACGAAAGTCCCCTTATTTTGTACAATTTTTATGATAAAAAAAGAAACTATAACTGCTCTTATTGATAATTACCTAAAGGACAATTCATTGTTCCTTGTTGATGTTAGCATAAGCCTGGATAATGATATAGAGGTAACTGTCGAGTCATATTTCTCTGATGTATCTTTAGACAATTGTACAGATATTACCAATATTATTACCAATGAATACGACAGAGATGTTGAAGATTTCTCTCTCACTGTCACTTCTGCAGGTCTGGACCAACCTTTCAGAATATTACCACAGTACCTTAAATATTTGGGAAAGGAAGTCTCTGTACAACTCAAAAATGGGAATAAAATAATAGGGACACTTAACGAAGCTACTGACAATTATATAGATATATCCTATAGTCAGACAATTGCCATTGAGGGCAAAAAAAAACGTGAAAAAAAAGAGATTAAAGAAAAAATTTTGTTGTCAGACATTAAATCTACAAAACCATTTATAAATTTTAGATAATTAAAAGCAAAAATCTATATGGAAGGGTTAAATCTAGTAAGCACATTTGCTGAATTCAAAGAGTTGAAAAATATAGACCGCCCAACAATGATGAGCGTTTTGGAAGACGTTTTTCGTAATCAGCTCATCAAAATGTACGGCACTGCTGACAATTTTGATATAATCATTAACATTGACAAAGGTGATTTTGAAATATGGAGAAATAGAGAGGTTGTTGAGATTGTTGAGGATCCTAACACACAAATTTCTCTTGAAGAAGTTTCCAAAATCGATGATTCCTATGAAATTGGAGAACAGTTTACAGAAGAAGTAAAACTAGAAAGTTTTGGAAGAAGAGGAATACTCAATCTTCGCCAGAATCTTTCAGGAAGAATAATGGATATCGAAAAAGCCAATCTTTACAACAAATATAAGGACAGAATAGGAGATATAATAGTTGGAGAAGTGTATCAGGCATGGAGAAAAGAAGTTCTGGTTATGGATGAAGAAGGCAATGAACTTCTACTACCAAAATCAGAACAAATACCATCTGACTTTTTCAGGAAAGGTGACTCTATAAGAGCCGTCGTTTCTAAAGTTGAGATGGAAAACAACAAGCCAATTATTACTTTGTCGAGAACATCTCCTGTATTTCTTGAGAGACTTTTTGAACAGGAAGTTCCCGAAATTTTCGATGGACTTATAACTATAAAAAAAATTGTCAGGATACCTGGTGAAAGAGCTAAAGTTGCCGTTGAGTCTTATGACGAAAGGATTGACCCTGTTGGTGCATGTGTCGGTGTCAAGGGTTCCAGAATACATGGAATTGTAAGAGAGCTAAGAAATGAAAACATAGATATAATAAACTGGACATCAAATTTACAATTGCTCGTACAGAGAGCTTTGAGTCCGGCTAAAATTTCGTCAATAAAAATCAATGAACAAGAGAAAAGGATTAGCGTATACCTTAAGCCAAATGATGTCTCTCTCGCTATAGGCAAAGGCGGAAGTAACATCAAACTTGCCAGCATGCTTATTGGTATGGATATCGACGTATTCAGGGATATTGAAGACGAGGATGAGGAAGATGTGCTTTTAACTGCTTTCAGCGATGAAATAGATGAATGGATTATTTCTGCATTAAAAAATATTGGATGTGATACTGCAAAAAGTGTTCTTGCCCTTCCGGTTTCAGAAATAGTTAGAAGGGCAGATCTTGATGAAGAGACTGTAAATGAAGTACAAAGAATACTTCGAGCAGAATTTGAAGAGTAATTTTTAACAGGAGGATAATGAATGACAGCTGATGAAAACATAAGAGTTAACCGGATACTTAAGGACTTCAATATTGGTATGGGAACACTTGTTGAATTTCTCAAAACCAAAAAAATTGAAATTGATCCAAAACCAACAACCAGAGTGACTCCTGAAATTTATGAATTAGTTCGTAAAGAGTTCGGCCAGGAACAGTACATTAAAGAACAGTCAAAAAAAGTTGCTATAAAGGTTAAGGACATTACCGAAAGAGCCGAGTCGACAAAAGTCGAAGATAATGACGACTACATTCCTGTCAAAGAGGTCTTTATTAAGACAACAATTGTTGAACCTCCAGTTACTCCAAAAGTAGTAGGTAAAATTGATCTGGATCAGCTCAACAGACACTCTTCTCATACAGAGAGTCACACTGATATTCATACACCAACACATGAAAAAACAAATTCAGATATACAAGAGGCCAAACCTGCTGCCATTCCTGAACCAGAATTACCCGTTACCGAAGAGTTTAAAAAAGAAGAGCCACATGAAAATGTAACAACTGAAAATGCACCTTCTGTCGATGAGTCGAAGAAAGAGACTTCTCCGGAGATTGTAGAACAAAAGGATGAATATAAGGATAAGGCAAAAATTGTGGAAGAAAAAAAAGAAAAGAGTGAAAAGAAAGAGGAAAGAGTGAAAGCTGAAGAAAAAGTGGGCGAAATTAATAAAAAAGAGGAGCCAATTCACATAGAGACTAAAGTGGAAAAACTTTCAGGGCTTAAGATAAACGGTTCAATAGATCTTTCTCAATTTGAGAAGAAAAAACCAGAGCAGAAACAAAACTCTCACATTAATCCAAAGAAAGGTAAAAGAGAAAGAATCCACAAAAGTGGAAAAGAGAAAGTAGATCTGTCAAAAGAGTCAAAAGGAACAGAATTTAAACAGAAAGGGAAACCCGGGAACATTACACAGAAAAATCCAAAATTTCAACGTAATGACAGATTTAAACCTGTTAAAAATGAAGTTGATGAAGACGAAGTTCAAAGACAGATAAAGGAGACTTATGCCAAGATGATCGAAAGCAAGGGAAAGACTAAAGGATCCAAGTATCGTCGTGATAAGCGTGAAATAGCCAGTCAGAGGCATATGGAAGAACAGGAACTTCAGGAGTTGTCAAATAATATTTTGAGAGTAACTGAATTTGTAACCGTTAACGACTTATCTGTAATGATGGATGTGCCTGTCACAAAAGTGATAGAAGCATGTATGAATCTTGGACTGATGGTTTCTATAAACCAACGTCTTGATGCCGAAGCCATGGTTCTCGTTGCTGAAGAATTCGGATACAAAGTCGAATTTATTACTGCCGAGATACAGGAAGCGATTCATGAAGAAGAGGATGACGAAATGAATCTTATCACTCGACCACCAATTGTAACAGTAATGGGACATGTCGATCATGGCAAAACATCATTACTTGACTACATCAGAAAATCAAATGTAATTGCATTTGAAGCCGGAGGCATTACCCAACATATTGGAGCTGACAATGTTAAACTGTCTGATGGACAAAGAATAACCTTTCTTGACACTCCGGGTCATGAAGCTTTTACTGCCATGCGAGCTCGTGGAGCCAAAATAACAGACATGGCAATAATTATAATTGCAGCCGATGATGCTGTCATGCCCCAGACAAAAGAAGCAATCAATCATGCCCAAGCAGCAGGTGTACCCATGATCTTTGCCATTAATAAAATTGATAAACCTGGAGCTAATCCCGACAAAATAAGAGAACAACTGGCAGCAATGAATCTTTTGGTTGAAGATTGGGGAGGAAAATATCAGTGCCAAGAAATCTCTGCCAAAAAAGGACTCAATGTTGACAAATTACTTGAGAAAATACTTCTTGAAGCAGAACTGCTCGACCTTAAGGCAAATCCCAATAAAAAAGCTCATGGAACAGTAATTGAGTCTTCACTTGACAAGGGACGCGGCTATTTGGCGACTGTCCTTGTTCAATCAGGAACGCTTCATGTCGGTGATGTTATCTTGAGTGGAAGTAATACCGGAAGAGTTAAGGCAATGTTCAATGAAAGAGGCCAAAAAGTAAATGAAGCAGGCCCGTCAACGCCTGTCTCACTACTTGGATTAAATGGTGCTCCAGCAGCCGGTGAAACATTCAATGTAATGGACGATGAAAAGGAGGCAAGAGAATTGGCCAACAAAAGAGAACAACTACTCAGGATTCAGGGACTTAAAACACAAAAACACATAACTCTCGAAGAAATTGGGAGACGAATTGCAGTTGGCAACTTCCAGGAACTAAACATCATTGTTAAAGGAGACGTAGATGGTTCAATCGAGGCTCTCTCCGATTCTCTCATTAAACTATCTACAGAGGAGGTCCATGTAAATGTTATTCACAAAGCCGTAGGAGCTATTTCGGAAAGTGATGTGTTGCTGGCTGCTGCATCTAACGCGATAATCATAGGATTTCAGGTAAGACCTTCGGCTAATGCACGAAAACTTGCTGAAAAAGAAGAGATAGAAATACGACTCTACTCTATAATCTATGATGCCATAAATGAGGTTAAGAGTGGTATAGAAGGTATGCTTGCTCCTGAAGAGAAAGAAGAAGTAATAGGCACAGCAGAGGTAAGGGACGTTTTTAAAATTTCAAAAGTCGGCACAGTAGCAGGCTGTATGGTTAAAGACGGAAAAATTACGAGAAAC
Source organism: Rikenellaceae bacterium (assembly GCA_003520315.1). The sequence continues at coordinate 12,813 of DOVA01000088.1, forward strand.
AACAGGATAAGAGTCATACGCGATGGCATAGTTGTACACGAAGGGACTCTCGGATCGCTCAAGCGATTTAAGGATGATGTCAAGGAAGTGTCTGCCGGATTTGACTGTGGCCTTAATGTAGACGGATACAACGATATTAAGATCGGAGATGTAATTGAGGCATATACAATTGTTGAAATCAAGAGAAAACTTTAATCAATAATTGATTCAGCAGATATTAACTTCTGGTTCAATATCCACATTAAATCTCTCCTTTACAGTTTGGATAATTGTATGTGAGAGATTTATCAATTCATCCCCTGTTGCTCCTTCAAAAGCAAGCAAAACCAACGGCTGTTTTGCATGAACACCAACGTTTCCAACTCTTTTCCCCTTAAAACCACACTGCTCTATCAACCATGCAGCAGGAATTTTATAATATTTCTCTCCTGAAGGAAAAAGCTTTAGTGAAGGATGACTATTTTTGATAGAGAGAGCCAGCTTTTCACTAACAACCGGATTTTTAAAAAAACTTCCAGCATTGCCGACAACTGAAGGATCTGGTAACTTACTAGCTCTTATAGAAGATATTATATCTCTGACAGTATGAATGGAAGGATTGTCCAAACCATGCAAAGCGTGTTTTACATCCTCATAATTAGCGTTGATTACAGGATTCTTAGTCAATCTGAGTGTAACATATGTTATAATTCCACACCCTTTCAATTCTCGCTTAAAAATGCTATCTCTGTAACCAAAATTACACTCTACACAAGAAAATTCCCTTGCAGAAAGATCATTGTAAAACATGAATTCCACCGCATGTATTACATTTGAAACTTCTGCCCCATAAGCTCCAATGTTTTGAACAGGAGCTGCCCCGGTACATCCAGGAATAGCTGAAAGATTTTCCACACCTCCCCACCCTCTGTCTACACAAAACTGCACAAGATCATCCCAAACCACACCTGCACCAGCTCTTAAGTAAATATAAGCGCAGTCATTACCGACAATAGAAATATCCATTATGGCAGGATGTATAACTATCCCTTTGAAATCTCTTCGAAAAAGGATATT
>DOVA01000032.1 GCA_003520315.1 Rikenellaceae bacterium
TAACATGTGCATATTTTTCTGTTTCCGCTATTCTTAACTGTTTCTTTCCGACTTTTGAAACGACTTCTCCTAATGTGTCGCTCACATTTTCCTTGTCATATAGAACATGAAGTCCTTTAAACTTTTCATCATATGGTGTAAGTGTACAATAATAGAGTGGAAGAGTCTTCATCCCCACTTCGAGCATATCTGTTTGGGTAAGCACTGTGGTCAACTCTCTAGCACGGTCATTGCGAAAATTAAAAAATATCACTGCATCACCTTCATCAAGAACACCAACAGGTTTGCCATCCTCACCAAGAGCTATATGAGGTTTTATAAATTCATCAGTTATACCCTCGTCATAACTCTTCTGCATTGCATCAACGCCATATGTGAACCCCTCACCTTTGCCTTCAGTAATAAGATCATAAGCAAGCTTTATTCTCTCCCACCTCTTGTCTCGATCCATAGCATAGTAACGTCCTATTATGGAAGCCAGCTTAATATTAGTCCCTTGAATATATCTTAATAACTGATCAATAAACCCTTTACCACTTCTTGGATCTGTATCTCTACCATCCATAAAAGCATGAATATATACTTTAGTAAGGCCCATCTCTTTGGCAACATCAAGAAATCCAAACAAATGTTCCATGGAACTGTGTACGCCACCATCACTCATTAAACCAAAAAAATGAAGAGCCTTTCCTGAATTTTTAACATATTCGTAAACAGCTTTAATCTCGGGATTTTCCATTAGTCTTTTTTCCCTGCAAGCTTTATTAATTTTAACTAAGTCCTGATAAACGATTCTTCCTGCACCAATATTAAGATGCCCAACCTCGGAATTTCCCATTTGTCCTTCAGGAAGTCCTACATCTTCTCCACATGCAGAAAGTTTCGAGAAAGGATATTTAGCTCTAATAGCATCAATGTTTGGTGCCCCCTGAGTATAAATAACATTGGATTTATCGTGTTTGCCTTCACCCCATCCATCAAGGATCATTAAAAGTACCCTTTTATCCATAGATTTATTTATTTTTGTTGCCATATTGGATTTAGCAAAATTATACAAAAAAATGAGTAAAAACAGAAACGCAGGTAAAACAAAAAAGTTTAAAGAAAAAAATAAAAACACGAAAAGGAGCCCAAGAGAAGAGGTAATTGGTCGCGTAAGCATGACACGTGAAGGTTATGGATTTATTATAAGGGATGGTTTTGATGATGATATTTTTGTCAGTGCCCGTAAAATGAGAGGAGCTTTAAACGGAGATACTGTTAAAGTAGCTCTGACGGCTAAAAAGACCAAAACTCGCAACATGGAGGGTGAAATCATCGAGATTATTGAAAGGTCAAAGAAGCCGTTTATTGGAGTTCTTCAGATTACAGGCTCACAAGCCTGGGTGATAACCGAAAGCAGAAATATGCCCTATGACATCAGAATCCCCATTGAAAATGTAAAAGATACTCAAAATGGATTAAAGGTTGCAGCAGTTGTTGATGAGTGGCCTAGGAAATCAGACGAACCAATTGGGCATATTATAGATGTTCTTGGGACTCCGGGTGAAAACAACACAGAGATGCACGCAATTCTCGCCGAGTTCGGACTACCATATAAGTTTGAAGTACAAGTTGAAAAAGAAGCTGATAAAATTCCGGAAAATATATCTTTAGAAGAAATTTCATTAAGAAAAGATTTTAGAAACGTTCCTACCTTTACAATAGACCCTGCAGATGCAAAAGATTTTGATGATGCCCTATCTATTCGCAAACTCGAAGACGGCAATTGGGAAATAGGTGTTCATATAGCTGATGTTACTTATTATGTTAAACCCGGATCACTTATTGAGAAAGAGGCTCAGGAGAGAGCTACTTCTGTCTATCTTGTTGACAGGACAGTACCTATGCTTCCTGAAAAACTATCAAACAAACTATGTTCTCTAAGACCTAATGAAGATAAGCTTTGCTTCTCGACCGTATTTGTCATGAATGATAATGCTAAAATTATTGACAGATGGTTTGGTCGCTCTATCATTAATTCAGACTACAGATTTAATTATGATGAAGCGCAGAACATAATTGAAGGAAGTGAAGGACCAATGAAAGAAGAGATACTTAAACTTCATAAACTTGCCACAATTCTCCGAAAAGAACGTTTTAGCAAAGGAGCAATCAGTTTTGAAAGACCTGAAATGAAAGTTGAAATCGACGAAAATGGCAAACCTATTGGTGTATATTCAAAAATAACCAAGGAATCCAATTGGCTTATCGAAGAATTTATGCTTCTTGCCAATCGTGAAGTTGCATATTTAATAGGTAAAAAAGGAAAAAATGCCAAGACTTTCGTTTATAGAATCCACGAAGAACCTGATGTTGACAAAGTTGCTGCTTTCAGGACTTTTATTCACCATTTTGGCTATGAAATGAAACCAACCAAAAACAGTCGTGAAATCTCCAGTGAAATCAATAAACTGCTTGAAACTGCAAAAGGCAAACCTGAAGAGGAAGCAATTGAAATAATGGCACTTCGCTCAATGGCACGTGCTAAATATTCTACCGATAATGTAGGCCATTATGGACTGGGATTTGATTATTACACACATTTTACATCACCTATAAGGCGTTATCCCGATATGATGGTTCATCGTCTCTTGTCAATGTATTTGGACAATGCAAAGTCTCAGGAAAAAAAATATTATGAAGAATTATGCAAATATTCCAGTGAAAGAGAGCAGCTTGCGACAGAAGCAGAGAGAGCGAGTGTGAAATACAAGATGGTGGAGTTTATGCAAGACAAGGTAGGAATGGAGTTTAACGGGAATATTTCCGGGATTACTGAATGGGGAATATACGTCGAACTCGAAGATACCAAGATTGAAGGATTAGTAGCTTTGAGAAATATAAAAGAGGATTATCTTGAGTATGACGAAGATTCAATGTCCCTTACTGGCAAAAGAACAGGCAGAAAATTCGTGCTAGGTGATAAAGTTAGAATAAAAGTAGACAGAGCAAACCTTGAACAGAAAGAGTTGGACTATTCATTAATATGGGATATACCCCACTGACTGCTTGATGTACATTGAATTTCATCCCTTAGAACCATTTTTACCTCCAGAAGCAAAAATTCTAATGCTCGGAAGTTTTCCTCCCCCACGAAATAAATGGTCGATGGAATTCTTCTATCCAAATTTTCAAAATGATATGTGGAGGATTTTTGGAATAGTTTTCCACGAAGAGAAAGAATATTTTATTACAAATAAGAAATTTGATGCCGTTAAAATCAAGGATTTTTGCTATAAGAAAGGTATTGCCCTCTATGATACAGCCACTGCCGTTAAAAGACTTAGAGACAACGCATCTGACAATTATCTTGAAATAGTTGATATGCTCAATCTAAAAGAGCTTTTACTTAAGATTCCGAAATGCAATACAATAGCTGCCACAGGGAAAAAAGCGCTTGATATAATTTTAAAAACCGCTAATTGCAAAGAACCGGAAATAGGAAACTTTTCTTTTTTTCAATTGGAAAATCGCCAAATAAAACTTTATCGCCTACCATCATCATCGCGCGCTTATCCAATGCCTCTTAATATAAAGGCAGAATATTATCAGAGATTGTTTTCTTCAATCAATATGTTGTAAAAATTCACGTTATTTTTATTGTGAAATGAAATTTTTTATACCTTGATTGGTAAAGGTATAAGCTGCTTCATGCTTTACATTGTAATCACAGCATATATCCTTGTGCTTGTAACAAGATGGTTTAATCTGCCCCATATAGGTTCTGCATGAACACTGCTCCACGTAATGATACCATTTCTTATTGCTACAATATTCTTTTCAATGAGCATATCAATATTTGTAAAAAACAGAGAAACAGGATTAATAACATTCTTGTTTTGCACACTAATACTTTTGTTTCTTGCAGGTTTTTCATGGCCAAGAGCAAGTATGCCTGCATGAAGCAGATATGATATGGTTGCAACGGGCTGATTAAAAGACTTACAAAAAGCTGTAAATTTATGCAGGTTTCAATTCAATTGTAAAATGCCTCATTATAGGCATTTCTTTTGTTATAATATAGCCTTTATTAATTGATTCTCTCCTGTCAAAAACATTCTTTACAGCTGCAGCTATATAATCCATGTGATTATTGGTATAAACCCTTCTGGGAATTGCAAGACGAAGAAGTTCAAGCTCGGGATATCTGTTTTCTCTAGTATCAGGGTCTCTGTCAGCAAGTAAAGTCCCGATTTCAACTGCTCTTACCCCCGACTCAAGATATAGTTCAACACCAAGAGTCTGAGCAATAAATTGTTCTTTAGGAACATGAGTCAGAATTTTCTTAGCATCAAGAAAAATAGCATGACCTCCGGAAGGCCTTTGATATGGAATACCATATTCATCAAGTTTATGGCCCAAATATGCAACTTGAGAAATACGAGTCTCCAGATAATCAAACTCTGTACCCTCATAAAGACCGACAGCCAATGCATTCATGTCTCTTCCCGACATGCCGCCATATGTAATATAGCCTTCAAACATAATATTGTACATCTGACAATTTACCCAATCCTCTTCATGACGAAATCCAATAAAACCACCTATATTGACTATTGCATCTTTTTTGGATGACATGGTCATAAAATCAGCATAGCTAAACATTTCTCGGACAATTTCCCTTATACTTTTATTTTCATATCCCTTTTCCCGTGTCTTGATAAAATATGCATTTTCAGCAAAACGGGCCGAGTCAATTAAAACTTTAACCCCATAACGTTTTGCCAAATCTGAAACGCCTCTTATGTTTTCCATTGAAACAGGCTGCCCTCCTGCAGTGTTATTGGTTATAGTAATTACAATACACGGAATCTGTTCTTTTGGATATTTCTTAAGAACATTTTCAAGTTTATTAATATCCATATTCCCTTTAAAAGGGAGTTCAAGAGTTGTATTGGCAGCTGCATCTATTGTACAGTCAACTGCATGAGCCTTGCGAAATTCAATATGTCCCTTTGTAGTATCAAAATGAGAATTTCCGGGTAAAATATCTCCTGCTTTGATTATTGAAGAAAAAAGGACGTTTTCAGCAGCTCTCCCCTGATGCGTAGGGAGGAAATAAGGAAAACCGGTTATATCCTCTATTGCTTCTTTCAACTTATAGTATGAACGCGCACCAGCATAACTCTCATCACCTTCCATAATAGCTGACCATTGTTTGTCGCTCATAGCTCCTGTTCCTGAATCGGTAAGAAGATCTATAAATACATAATCGCTCTTTAAATTAAATAAATTATAGTGAGCATCTTTAATCCACTGCTCTCTTTGCG
>DOVA01000233.1 GCA_003520315.1 Rikenellaceae bacterium
ATCGCAGATTCAGCGACAGACCCAAGAGAAGATTCGACGGAGATCGTTCAGCAGAAGATCGCAGATTCAGCGACAGACCCAAAAGAAGATTCGACGGAGATCGTCCGGTCAGGAATCCTAAGCCGAGAGCTGAGGAATATGTGCCAAAACCAAGAAGAGCTATGGCAGAAGAAAATGAAAGCATCCGACTCAACAAGTTCATTGCCAACTCTGGCATATGTTCAAGAAGAGAAGCTGATGATTATATCGTAGCCGGGCTTATTACCGTCAACGGACAGGTAATCACCGAACTGGGTACCAAAATTAAAGTTACCGACGATGTAAGATTCAATGGTGAAAGGCTTCATGGCGAGGAGAAGGTTTATATTCTAATGAATAAACCTAAGGACTTTGTCACTACTGTCACCGATCCAAATGCCGAGAAGACTGTTTTGGACCTTGTGGCAGGTAAGTGCCCCCAAAGAGTTTACCCTGTCGGGCGCCTCGATAAGGCTACTACTGGGGTACTCCTCCTTACAAATGACGGTGAACTGTCAGATAAACTGACTCATCCGTCCAATAGAGTTAGAAAGATTTACCATGTCTTTTTGGATAAGAACCTTTCAAAGAGTGATTTCGACAAGATACTTGAAGGAGTTGAACTGGAAGATGGACCTATGTTTGCGGACGCACTCTCATATATCGATGAAGATGAAAGCCAGGTAGGTCTCGAAATTCATTCTGGAAGAAATCGTGTGGTTAGAAGGATGTTCGAAGCTTTGGGATATAAGGTTAAAAAACTTGACAGAGTTCTGTTTGCAGGGCTTACTAAGAAAGGGCTTCGTAGAGGGCAGTGGCGTTTCCTCACAGAACAGGAGGTCGCTTTGCTCAAAATGGGGCAATTTGAATAATGACAGAAGATAAGAGTATACATAAGGCTGGTTTTGTCAACATTATCGGTAATCCGAATGTTGGCAAATCAACCTTGATGAATCTTCTCGTCGGAGAACGACTTTCGATTGTAACTGCTAAGGCTCAGACTACTCGTCACAGGATTATGGGCATTGTTAACGGTGATGACTATCAAATAGTTTTTTCCGACACACCGGGCATAATTCGTCCAAACTACAAGCTTCAGGAGAGTATGATGGAGTTTGTCGATAGTGCTGTAGGAGATGCTGATGTCATTCTTTATGTAACTGATGTGGTTGAAAACAGCACCAAAAACATGGAATTCATCGAAAGAATGAACAATGTTTCTATTCCTGTCCTTATAGTCATTAACAAGATTGATCTCTCCAATCAGACGGATCTTGAAGAGTTGTATGAAAAGTGGAGCAATCTTGTGCCAAAAGCCGAGATTTTTCCGATTTCTGCCAAAGAAAAGTTTAATATCGACTCTCTGTTCAACAAGATTGTCTCGCTGATTCCTGAGAGTCCGGCCTGGTATGACAAGGATACTTTGACTGATAGAAATATGAGGTTTTTCGCCTCAGAGATTTTGCGTGAAAAGATTTTGCTGAATTACGATAAGGAGATTCCATACTCTTCTGAGGTTGTCATTGAGAACTTTAAAGAGATGGATAATCTTTATCATATCGAAGCTGTCATAAATGTTCTCAGGGATTCTCAAAAAGGTATTATAATTGGGAATAAGGGGTCTGCACTCAAAAGGACAGGTACTATGGCAAGGAAGGATATGGAAGCCTTTTTTGAAAAAAAAGTATTTTTACAGATCTTTGTAAAGGTAAATCCGAACTGGAGGGATGATAGTAATAAGCTCAAGCAACTCGGATATATCCCCAAATAACATTTATATTTATATATGAGTACCCCCGATATTGACAACGGCCAGGAGATTGAAGAACCTATCGATAGTGAAGATTTATCCGAAAATAATAGATACGAAAAAATCATTGAGGATGGCGAGAAGAGGTACAAGCTGACAGGCATGTACAGGGAGTGGTTTTTGGATTATGCCTCCTACGTGATTCTCGAAAGAGCCGTTCCTCATATCGATGATGGTCTGAAGCCTGTACAGAGACGTATTCTCCATGCCATGAAGAAGATGGATGACGGCCGCTACAACAAAGTGGCCAACATTATCGGCTTTACAATGCAGTTTCATCCACACGGAGATGCATCTATTGGTGAAGCATTGGTACAGTTGGGCCAAAAAGAATATCTCATTGACTGTCAGGGTAACTGGGGTAATATTCTTACGGGAGATTCTGCTGCTGCCCCTCGTTATATAGAGGCACGACTCAGCAAATTTGCAAATGAGGTGCTTTTCAATCCAAAGACAACTGTCTGGATGAAATCTTATGACGACAGGAATCTGGAACCTGTAAACCTTCCTGTCAAATTTCCACTCTTGCTTGCACAGGGTGTAGAAGGTATTGCTGTAGGTCTTGCTTCTAAAATTCTTCCACACAATTTCAATGAGCTTATTGATGCCTCCATAGACTATCTGAACAATCGGGATTTTATACTCTATCCAGATTTCCCTACAGGAGGTCTGATTGATTGTTCCAGATATAACCAGGGACTCAGAGGAGGAGTGGTAAAGGTTAGAGCCAAAATTACAAAGCTCGATAAAAGGACTTTGGTCATTACTGAGATCCCTTTTGGACTTACAACCTCCAAGTTGATAGAATCTATCCTCAAGGCAAATGACAAGGGGAAAATCAGAATAAAGAAAGTTGACGACAATACAGCTGCAGGGGCAGAAATTGTGGTTCACCTTGCAAACGAAGTATCTCCCGATAAGACTATTGATGCGCTTTATGCCTTTACTGACTGCGAGATATCAATATCTCCAAATAGTTGTGTCATCAAGGATAACTATCCTCATTTCATAGGAGTGGACGAAATACTCACGCACAACACTGATGTCACAAAGTCACTTCTCAACAAAGAGCTTGAAATCAGATTGTCTGAACTGGAAGAGGCATGGCATTACACCTCTCTCGAGAAGATATTTTTTGAACAGCGCGTATATAAAATATTGGAAGATAAAGCTGAAAGTTGGGATGATCAGCTTGATGCTGTTGA
>DOVA01000253.1 GCA_003520315.1 Rikenellaceae bacterium
TTTTCAATGGTTCCTGCAAAATGATTGATGAAAACACTTTTGGAGAACTTGCCGGCGAACAGAAGCATATTGAGGAAAATTGATGCTCCTGTAAATTTTATATTGTAGCTTTGATTTTATAGTTGTTTCTTTCGCTGCTGTTTCTCGTAACGAGTTCTCCGACAAAACCTGCAAGAAACAATTGTAACCCCACAATAAGTGCTACCAAAGATATATAAAACAGAGGTTGGTCTGTAACAGCCCTGTAATAAAGACCTTTGGACTGCGCGGAAATTTTTTCAACAATTAGCCAGACTGAGGTAATAGCTCCAATAACAAATGTAAGAGTTCCTATCAGACCAAAAAAATGCATTGGCCTTTTTCCAAATTTTGACAGAAACCACAAAGTAAGAAGATCCAGGAATCCATTCATAAATCTATCCACACCAAATTTACTTTTTCCGAACTTTCTGGGTCTATGAATCACAACCTTTTCTCCGATTCTTGTGAATCCTGCATTTTTAGCTATGTAAGGAATATATCTGTGCATTTCTCCAAAGACTTCGATATTTTTAACCACCTCTTTTCGGTATGCCTTTAGACCGCAGTTCATATCATGGAGTTTTATTCCTGTAACCATCCTTGCAGTAGCATTGTATATTTTTGAAGGAATATTTTTAGCTAAAAGGCTGTCTTTTCTTTTCTTTTTCCATCCTGAGACAATATCATACTGACCTGAATTAATCATATCGAAGAGGGCGGGAATCTCTTCCGGACTATCCTGAAGATCTGCATCCATAGTTATAACTACATCCCCCCTGGCGGCTTCAAATCCACAGAAAAGAGCTGCCGATTTGCCATAATTTCTTCTAAAGCAAATTCCCCGAATCAATGAAGGATATTTTTTTGCTAAATCTTCGATAACTTTCCATGAAGAATCAGTACTTCCATCGTCGATTATTATTATTTCATAATCAATACGTTTGCCATAAAGGGCTTTTTCTATCCATGGTATAAGTTCTACAAGAGATTCCTCTTCGTTGTATACAGATATAATTATCGAGAGATCCATTATAAATTTATAATGTTTGCTGATAGTTGTCAGTAGGAAAAGTTTCTTTTTTAGTGTAATTTGCAATAATTGCAGAGGCAATCAGTCCGAAAACAGTGTAATAGAAAAACNNTAATAATTTGAGGAAGTTTGGCCTGATATCTTTCCATGGCTTCGGCTCCGGCCGGGTTGGCGGACTGCATGGCAATTGTTACCTGTTCAACGGCAGCCTGCAAAGATTCAGGGAATAGAATCGCGTACTGAAGAAAGTTAAATGCAGCCAATACTATTGATGAAAGGAGGCAAATCTTGAATCCATAGTTAAAACCGTCTTTATACGAGAAGCTTTCAAGTTCTTTGCCAAATTCTTTCATGAAATAATATAAGAGTGCAAGGCATCCTATAAATTTTATTATCCACAGTAGTATTGAGATAACTGTTCCGGGTTTGAAAACAACCTGGATAAGGCTGACAACAATTGTAATAATTGAAAGGAGTAGCGCATTTATGGCAGCAGCTCTCCATTGAGAAGATTGCATAGCAAGTTGATTTATAATGAAAACTGTAAAATTTAAGCTATTCAAAAGTAGCTAAAAATGTTATAAATGCAAAATTTATGGATTAACAAAAAATAATTAACTTCGCAGCCTATAAGAATTGTGTTAAAGATTATGATCAACATTACTTTCCCGGACGGGAGTGTCCGTCAGTACGAAAATGGAATTACTCCTTATGATATTGCTCTAAGTATTAGCCCAAAATTAGCTCAGGAGGTTCTTGTTGCAACGGTTAATGGCAAGATTTGTGAACTTAACAGGTCAATAAATGAAGATGCTACCATCAAGTTGCACAAGTGGGAAGACGAAGAAGCTAAGAGAACATTTTGGCACTCATCTTCGCATCTTATGGCCGAGGCTCTTGAACTTCTTTATCCGGGAGTTAAATTTGGCATAGGTCCTGCCATCGAAATAGGTTTTTATTATGATGTTGATCTGGGGGAGAGAATTATAGCCGAATCAGACTTAAAGAGAATTGAAGACAAAATGCTTGAGTTGGCTAAAGAAAGACAGCATTTTGTAAGAAGAGAAGTGAGCAAGGAAGAGGCCATGAAAACTTATTCCGAAAAGGGAGATCAATATAAATGTGAATTGATACGTGATCTGGAAGATGGCTCTATAACCTTTTATACAAATGGTTCCTTTACAGATTTATGTAGAGGGCCTCATCTTGTAGATACATCAGTGATAAAAGCTGTAAAACTTACCTCTATTGCCGGTGCTTACTGGAGAGGCAACGAGAAAAATAAAATGTTGACTAGAATATACGGAGTCACATTTCCTCAAAAGAAACTTCTTGATGAGTACCTGATCTTTATGGAAGAAGCCAAAAAGCGTGATCATAGAAAAATTGGAAAAGAGCTTGAACTGTTTGCCTTTTCACAAAAAGTGGGTCAAGGTCTTCCTCTTTGGTTACCCAAAGGTGCCCAGTTAAGAGAAAGACTTGAAAATTTTTTGAGGATTGTTCAGAAAAAAGGCGGTTACCTTCCTGTCATCACGCCTCATATTGGGCAGAAAGAACTTTATGTTACTTCAGGTCACTATGCAAAATATGGGGCAGACTCATTTCAGCCTATTCACACACCTCAGGAGGGAGAGGAATTTTTATTAAAACCAATGAATTGCCCACATCACTGCGAGATATATAAGACCAAGCCGCGTTCATACAAGGATTTGCCTCTTCGTTTCGCGGAATTTGGCACAGTTTATCGTTATGAGCAGAGTGGAGAGCTTCACGGACTCACCAGAGTTAGAGGTTTTACACAGGATGATGCACACATTTTTTGTCGCCAGGATCAGATAAAGGAAGAGTTTAACAAGGTTATAGACATTGTGCTTTATATTTTTAAAACTTTGGATTTCAAAGATTTTACTGCACAAATTTCACTTCGTGACGCTGAAAACAAAGAGAAATATATTGGTAGTGACGAAAATTGGGAAAAGGCTGAAAGGGCTATTATCGAATCGGCTCAGGAAAAGGGACTTAATACAGTAATTGTGCTTGGTGAAGCAGCGTTCTATGGTCCAAAACTGGATTTTATGGTCAAAGATGCCATTGGCAGAAAATGGCAACTTGGTACAATTCAGGTAGATTATAATTTGCCTGAAAGATTTGATCTTGAGTATATCGGCTCTGACGACAAGAAATACAGGCCTGTAATGATACATAGAGCTCCATTTGGCTCTATGGAAAGGTTTGTTGCAGTGCTTATTGAACACACAGGTGGTAGATTCCCTTTGTGGCTTGCTCCTGATCAGGCTGTTATTCTTCCTGTTAGTGAGAAGTATAACGAATATGCAAAAAAAGTTGTAAATTTGCTGACTAATAACGATATTCGTGCCCTAATTGACGACCGAAACGAAACTATTGGTAAAAAAATCAGAGAGAATGAGTTAAAGCGAATTCCTTACATTCTGATTGTTGGAGAAAAAGAAACTGAGGCAGGGACTATTTCTGTCAGAAGACAGGGCGAAGGGGATAAAGGAACAATGACTGTGGATAATTTTGTAGAAGTGGTCAATAGAGAGACTAAAGAACAAATTGGATATTAATTTAAAATAGGAGGATATTTTATCGAAGCGACTTTTAAATCTCGCGAGGGTGTCTCACCATCAAGAAAGCCAGGCCAAAAAAGCTCGGACAATCACAGCAGGGAGCGGCAATACAGGAAAGCTCCAACACAGGATGGTCCAAAAGTAAATAATGAAATAACAGCCCCCAAAGTGAGAGTGGTAGGGGAAGGTATACAAAACCCCGGTATTTATTCACTTTCTGAGGCGATTAAGATGGCAGAGGCGTTAGAGTTGGATCTGGTTGAAATATCTCCTAATGCAGATCCTCCTGTCTGTAAGATTGTAGATTATCAAAAATATCTTTATCAGCAGAAGAAAAAGGCAAAGGAGATGAAGTCCAATGCCAGCAAGGTGGTTATAAAGGAGATACGTTTTGGCCCAAATACTGATGAGCATGACTATCAATTCAAACTCAAGCATGCTCAGGCGTTTCTTCAGGAGGGATGTAAAGTAAAGGCCTTTGTTTTTTTTAAGGGAAGATCAATTCTCTTTTCGGATAAGGGTGAGAGATTGCTTTTAAGATTTGCTCTCGATCTTGAGGATTATGGAAAGGCAGAACAGATGCCCAAACTGGAAGGGAAAAGGATGATAATGATGCTTGCGCCCGTTAAGAAAAAGTAGTTTTAATTTTTAAAAATAATACATAGATGCCTAAGATGAAAACCAACACTGGTGCAAAAAAACGATTTGAACTTACCGGCACCGGCAAAGTGAAAAGAAAGCATGCTTTCAAAAGTCACATTCTAACAAAGAAATCTACCAAGAGAAAGAGAAACCTTACTCATACTGCTATTGTTTCTTCAGCAGACGAGAAAAAGATTAAAAACCTTTTGGTTGCATAATTATTTATTAACCTGAATGTTCAGCAGAATAAGCCTCTTGTGGAGCAGAGCGCTGACGTTCTTAAACAAAACAAA
>DOVA01000171.1 GCA_003520315.1 Rikenellaceae bacterium
CGCATCCGGCAGACAAAGCCGGTCAGGATATTATTAAGAAGATTGTTGAAGTATCACTTATGCCTCAATTTATTGGAAAAATCGTATTTATTCCCGGCTATGACATGGCATTGGCAAAAACGCTTGTACAGGGAGTAGATGTTTGGATGAATACTCCGGTAAGACCTCTTGAAGCTTCTGGTACAAGTGGACAGAAAGCAGCCATGAATGGTGTCATGCATTTTTCTGTTCTCGATGGATGGTGGGTAGAGGGCTATCAAGAAGGAGCAGGATGGGCACTGCCTCTCGACAATACTTATGACGACCAGTCTCTTCAGGATGAGCTTGACGCTGCCAATATCTATAATATACTTGAATCTGAAATAATCCCTTTGTTCTATAAAAGAGAAAAGAAAAATGAGCTTCCGATTGAATGGATTCAGTGTATAAAGAACACGATAGCCAAAGTGGCCTCTAATTTTACAACCCACAGAATGATTGAGGACTACCAACATAAATTTTATATTCCTCTTTATGAAAGAAATAATAAAATTATTGAGAATGATTTTGCTTTAGCAAAAGAGCTATCTTTTTGGAAAAAGAGGGTAAGAAGAGAATGGCCTTTGATTGAAGTCAAAAGCTATATAAAACCGGAAAGCTCAAAAGAGGAGATATCAAAAGGTAATGAATACTATGCCGAAGTTGAGTTGATAATCGGAGACTTAAAGCCCGAAGAGATAGGTGTAGAGATGGTATTTGCTTCAAAAGACAAAAATAACCGTATGAGATTCTTAAAAAAATATGATTTTGATCTTGTGAGTTTTGAGGATGGAATTGTCAAATATAAGTGTATAATGATGCCTGAAACTGCCGGAGTTTATAATTTTGCTGGACGTATTTATGCAAAGCACCCTGATTTACCTCACAGACAGGATTTTGATTTAGTAAAATGGTTATAGGGACTACAGGATTTTTTGATGGTGTTCACAGAGGACACCAAGCTGTAATAAGCAAAGTATATTCGTTGGCAAAAGAGTGTGGTGGACGAAGCGTTGTTGTGACCTTCTGGCCTCATCCCAGAGCTGTTTTACAGCAAGATGCTGCTAAGTTCAGGTTGCTTACATCACTGGATGAAAAACGTAAACTGATAAAAAGTTTGGGTATAGATGAAGTAGTTGTTCTTCCTTTTAATAAAGAGTTTGCAAAACAGAGTACCGAAGAATTTTTCAAGACATATCTTGTGGACATGCTTGGAATAGAGACTTTGGTAGTAGGTTACGACCACCATGTTGGAAATGATATTAATCAGACTCAGGAAGAGATGTTCAGAATTGCAAGAATGTTGGGAATAACCCCTGTAAGGATAGAGGAGTGTAAAACTGATGCAGTTAATTCAAAAATAAGTTCTACTAAAATAAGGGAATTTATCAGACAAGGAATGATTGAAGAAGCCAATATTTTACTTGGATATAGATATGGACTTGAAGGAGTTGTGGTTGAAGGACAGAGATTAGGGCGCAAATTGGGTTTTCCGACTGCCAATATTAAATTGTACGAACCCTTAAAGCTAATTCCTGCTGACGGAGTTTATATTGTTTGGGTCGAGTATTCTGGGAAAACATACAGAGGCATTACTAACATCGGTACAAGACCTACTATCGGAGAAAACAACGAAATAACTATCGAGACTCACTTGCTCGATTTTAACGAAGATATTTATGGGCTCTCTATTAAGATTGAATTTGCTGCAAGATTGAGGAATGAAAAGCGATTTGAATCGATAGAACAGTTGAAAGAGCAGATTGGTAAAGACAAGGAAAATTGTTACAAACTCATGCCTGAAATTAATGTTAAATTAAGATAATTTAAGAAGATATATAATTATAGAATATTAGTTTTATAAATAAATTTTATTATCTTTGCATTAAAGAGTCCTGTTTACGCAGGATTCTTTTTGATTTTTTAAAATTATGTCAAAGATTCATTACTTGACTTCGGAAGGGCTTGAAAAGCTCAAAGAAGAATATCGTCATTTGGTCAGTGTGGAGAGACCGGCAATTACTCAGGCTATTGCAGAGGCCAGAGACAAGGGAGACTTGTCTGAAAATGCTGAGTATGACGCTGCCAAGGATGCTCAGGGTCTCCTTGAACTTAGGATAGCAAAGCTTGAGGATATGATAGCCAATGCCAGGATTATAGATAAGTCCAAGATAAATACAAAGCATGTTCAGATGCTGAATAAAGTGAAGCTGAAAAATCTCAATAATAATTCTATTGTCGAATACACTCTCGTTTCAGAGAGCGAGGCCAACCTTAGTGAAGGTAAACTGGCTGCAGCGACTCCTATTGGCAAAGCTCTTATCGGCAGATCTAAAGGTGATGTCGTTGAGGTTAAGGTACCATCAGGTGTGATTAAATTTGAAATTTTGGATATATCAATTTAAAAATGTCAACAGTTTTTACCAGAATAGTCAATGGGGAAATTCCCTCTTATAAGGTAGCAGAAAATGACAAGTTTTATGCATTTCTTGATATTAACCCTGTTACAAAAGGCCATACCCTTGTTATACCAAAAGAAGAAATAGATTACATTTTTGATATGGACAGTAAGGATTTGTCAGATCTATTTGTATTTGCCCAGACTGTTGCCAAAGGCATTAAAAAGGTCATTCCTTGCAAAAGAATCGGAGTTGCTGTCTTGGGTTTGGAAGTACCTCATGCGCATATTCATCTTATTCCTCTTGTTAGCGAAGGTGACATGGATTTTAAAAAAACAAAACTGAAGCTCGAGCATGAAGAGATGGTCGCTATCGCCTCTGCTATTGCAGCAGCGATTAAATAGTATTCAAAATCTTTTGGCTATGAGAAGATTAATAGCATTTTTAGTAGCAGGTGTGCTGGCAATATCTTGCGGATCTGACAAATCGATTATTAAAGGTTCTATCAAGGGCCTCAATGACAGCAAGGTAGTACTTAAACATCTTGCATTTAACACTCAGGAGATTGTAGATACAATTCCTGTGGAAGAGGGTAAAATATTTTATAGATTAAAAACGCACAGTGATTCTCCGGAGTTTTATTATTTATACTATAACTCAAACAAAATTGCCTCTTTTGTTATTCTTCCCGGAAACGAAATTAAGTTTTCTACAGACACACTCGGGAATAAGGTAATATCCGAAGGATCTGAGGAGACATTGCTTTTGCAGGAGATTGAGAAGAATGCTGCTAAAGTTGCTTTCAAATTTGACTCACTGGTCAAAGTTAAGTCTGAATATGACAACGTCGGAGATACTGCTTCGAGCAAATCTGTCGATTACCAGCTTGGCTCTTTGTATGTAAAACAAAAGCAGGGGGCTATAAAGCATATCTATACTTATCCCAATTCAATCACCAATGTGCCTTTGCTATATCAGCAATTTCCTAATGGCCTGCCTATTTTTGCTGACTCAAGAGATGTAATGCTTTTTAAGAGGGTATGCGACTCATTATCTAATAAATATCCAAAATCTACATTTGTGGCAAATCTTAAGGATGAGATAGCCAAGAGAGACAAAATTCTGGCATTGAACGATAAAATTGAAGAAGCGAATATTTCCGGTCACCCTGACATTTCTTTGCCTGATATCAATTCAAGGAAAAGATCTCTCTCAGAATTTGAAGGTAATGTGATACTACTCTCTTTCTGGAGTTCACAAGATGTCAATCAAAAGATGATGAACCAGGAGTTGTTGGAACTTTACAGAAAATATAACGACAAGGGTTTTGAGATATATCAGGTGTCGGTTGATATGGACAAGACAGCATGGGCAAGAGCAGTTACAGACCAGCAATTGCCATGGATAAGTGTATGTGATGGCAAAGGTCCCAATTCG
>DOVA01000128.1 GCA_003520315.1 Rikenellaceae bacterium
TTAATTTTGGAGGAGATGAAATCTTTGAAAATACTGAAAATACTATTAAGTATTTTGGGACAAAAATGATTGAAAGGGGAATTAAGCCGGAACTCGAAGTATTTGACAAAAGTATGATTGATATGGCATTGCGTCTTCACAAGAAAGGATATATACTAAGCCCTATGCATTTTGACTTTGTAATGGGAGTGAATGGTGGTATTTCAGGAGAATTAAGAGACTTCGTTTTTTTGAGAGGCAGTATTCCTCCGGATGCTACTTATACAGTTGCAGGAGTTGGAAGATATGAATTTCCACTTGCTGCTGCTGCCATTATTGATGGTGGCCATGTAAGGGTAGGATTTGAAGACAACGTTTATTTGTCCAAGGGAGTTCTTGCGAAATCAAATGGGGAGCTGGTTTCAAAAGTTGTAAGATTGGCCGGAGAATTGGGTCGTGACATAGCATCACCTTCTGAAGCCCGCAAAATTTTAGGATTAAAAGAAAAGTAAAAAGAATATTAAAATTAAAATAATAATTTAATAATAAATTAATATGAAAAAAGGTAATAAATATGGGATTCACAGAGTCATAGAACCAAAAGGAGTTCTACCTCAACCGGCTAACAAGCTTGATAATAACATGGATGAGATATATGATAATGAAATACTTATCGATGTCAAGACTTTAAACATAGATTCTGCTAGTTTTACACAAATTGAAGAGCAAGCTGGAGGTGATAAGGCTAAAATAGCTGAAATAATGATGGATATAGTAGCAAAACAGGGAAAGCACAGAAATCCTGTTACAGGATCAGGTGGCATGTTGCTAGGTGTTGTCGAGAAAATAGGAGATGCGCTTATTGGCAAGACAGATTTGAAAATTGGCGATAAAATTGCGACACTTGTTTCTCTCTCTCTTACACCTTTAAGAATTGATAAAATTAAGGAGATTCGTTCAGATGTCGACCAGGTTGATATAGAGGGTAAGGCTATTTTGTTCGAAAGCGGAATATATGCTAAAATTCCTGATGATATGCCTGAAAAACTTGCTCTTTCTGCTCTTGATGTTGCCGGAGCTCCGGCACAGACAGCAAAATTGGTTAAGCCTGGTGACACAGTTTTGATTATAGGCGCCGGCGGAAAGTCCGGTATGCTATGTTGCTATGAGGCAAAAAAGCGGGCAGGAGTTACAGGAAAAGTGATAGGCATGTGTCATAGTGAAAAGAGCACTCAGAGACTTAAGGATTTGGATTTATGTGATTATGTTTTTTCAGGCGATGCAACACAACCGGTCGCTATTCTGGAAAAAATTGAAGAGATTACAAAAGGAGAAATGTGTGATATTACTATAAATAATGTAAATATTACTGATACTGAGATGACTTCCATTCTTTGTACAAAAGATAAAGGTATTGTTTATTTCTTCTCTATGGCTACAAGCTTCACAAAGGCAGCTCTGGGAGCAGAAGGAGTTGGCAGTGACGTTACCATGATTGTTGGAAACGGATACACCAAAGGACATGCTGCAATAACTCTTCAAATATTAAGAGAAAGTGAGAAGCTTAGAAAAGTGTTTACAGAACTTTATGCATAGTTTTTTTTATGACAAAAGCTTGCAGATATGGAACTCATAGAGTGATTTCCCCTGCCGGTACTCTTCCTCAACCGGCCTATAAGCTGGATAATACCATGAGAATATATGAGAATGAGGTATTGATTGATGTTAAGACTCTTAACATTGATTCTGCATCTTATACTCAGATAAAAAATGCTTGTAATTCTGATGCAGAAAAGATGAAACAAATGATATTATCAATTGTTGAAGAAAGAGGGAAATTGCAAAATCCTGTTACTGGTTCAGGAGGGATGTTAATCGGAACAGTCAAGGAGATAGGAAATGAATTTCCTGCAAACAGGCTTAAAATGGGAGACAGGATTGCAACTCTTGTCTCTCTCTCTTTGACCCCTTTGAAGATTTATTCAATTGAAAAACTATCTCCTGATTCGGATCAAGTTGATGTTAAAGCTGAAGCTATTCTTTTTGAAAGTGGACTTTATGCAATATTACCTGACGATATTCCAGAGAAACTTGCTCTTGCAGCACTCGATGTAGCAGGAGCACCTGCCCAGGTGGACAGACTCGTTACAGAAGGAGATATCGTATGTATTATTGGTGGAGGCGGCAAGTCGGGTATTCTTTGCTGTTATCAGGCAATGCAAAATGTAGGACCTTACGGTAAAGTTATTGTCGTTGAACATTCAAAAGAGAATGCCCAAAGAATTATTGACATGAATCTTGCGACTGATGTGATAATTGCTGATGCCACCAATGTTATGAATGTTTACAATAAAGTCATGGCTGTTACCGGAGGCAGGGGATGCGATGTTACTGTAAATAATGTCAATGTACCTTCTACTGAGATGACTTCAATTCTTGTAACAAAAGGGCAGGGATATGTTTACTTTTTTTCAATGGCGACAAGTTTTACAAAAGCTGCATTGGGAGCTGAAGGAGTGGGAAAAGACATCAATCTTATTGTTGGCAATGGTTATGCAAAAGGACACGCCAATCTTACTCTCAATATTCTGAGAGAATCTAAACCAATACGTGAATTATTTGAAAAAATTTATACCTAATTATGGCAGTTGATAGAAAAAAAATTTTATTTCCGGATGTTTCCGATGAACAGTGGAATGACTGGAAATGGCAAGTTAAGAACAGAATTGAGACTCTTGAAGATCTCAAAAAATATATTAAGTTGACAGCCGAAGAGGAGGAAGGTGTTAAGAAGTCACTTGAGACTCTCAGAATGGCTATAACTCCTTATTATCTTTCATTGATTGATCCAGACAACCCTGATTGTCCTATCAGAAAACAGGCAATCCCTACAGGAGCAGAGACATATCGCTCTGCAGCAGACCTTGTTGATCCTCTTCATGAAGACGAGGATTCTCCGGTGCCCGGGCTGACTCACAGATATCCTGACAGAGTTTTGCTT
>DOVA01000023.1:0-3115 GCA_003520315.1 Rikenellaceae bacterium
AGCGCTTTGTTGGGCGAAAAGCTCATATTGTCTTTTAATGTTTCGTAAATCAACAGGGATATCTTTGCCAGTGGTTAGTTCTGCAATTAGTTCTCTTTGCTTATCATTTATTGGGTACTCGAAAAACCTAAGAGCGGAAGCAGCTAAATATTCCCTATCTAAATCACAGGAAACCCATTGTCTTCCTTTTGCTTCTGCAACTTCTCCCGTTGTGTTAGACCCCGCAAAGATATCAAGAACAAAATCATTCTCATCTGTCAAAAAATCAATAAAAAACTCGGGTAGTTTTGCAGGAAACCTAGCAGGATGTTTTTTGGCTGACAATTCTTTGCACATACGCAAGTACTGAGAATTGCTATCGGTGTTAGGGAACTGTAACAAATTAGGAGGAATGGAGCCACCGTTAGTGGCAGAACCAAATCCTTTTGAAATATCATGACCAGAAGGTCGTTTCTTCGGTTTATAGAAACTATCAGGATCTTCAAGTAGCTTTTTCATTCTTTCTGAATAAGGAGCTAATACATTTTTGACATCAGCTTTTGGAAAATCTGTTTTTGAAAACCACCAAACTGTATTTACAGAGTCTTTAACTCTTATTTTTCTCTTATTTACCCATTCAATGGGTGATGGAAGTTTGGCAGGATTATGCCAAAAGAATTCTTCTGCCAAATTGAAACCACATTCATCGCACATGCGAATTAATACCCTATAATTATAGAGTGAGCGAACAGGTCTCCCCTTTTTATACGCTCCGCCAAGATCAAGTACAAAGCTGCCCGTATCTTTGAGTACTTTGAAAATAAGATGGCCAAACTCTATTAGCCAGTCAACATATTGATCCTGTTCTTTATTACCGTATTCCTTTTTTCTTTGAAGCGCAAATGGTGGCGAAGTGATAACCAAATCTACGCTGTCTTCATCCAATGCGGATAAAAGTTTTTTTGAGTCACCTACATATGCGCGTCCTAACCTTGTAAAATAAAGTTCAAACATATTTTTTAATATTCCTTAAGTTGGTAGATCCAACTTGACGTAATTTTCCAAAGCACCGTAACTGCAAAATATAATTGCGGGTCAATTTTCTTTAGGTTCTCAATATCATTGATAATTCGATTTGGATCAGAAGTCCCGATAATGTAAGCTCCCCATTGACGCATATCCAAACTACCTTGATCAATTTTTGCAACTAAATCAGCCAAATCCCACTTGCCATAATTGCCTAATGCCCAAGATATTCCAGGACGTTCTGCTTCGGTGGCTTCTCTAAATGAATTTAAAACTACATCCACATATGAATTACACATTCGTTTAAGACTTCTTGCTGCTTCTACTCTAATAGGAAGACTTACTTCATTGAAGGCTGATATTAACGAAGGGATTGATGATTTCAAATTCAGTTCCCCCAATGCCCAAGCAGCGCCACCTCTTATTTCTTCGTGTTGTGTATTATCAACAAGAACTTGTATTAGTAGCTGCGCAGAGTGCTCCGACATCAACTCACCTAAAATAATAACGGCTTCTAACCGATGCTCTAAGTAATCTGAAGCCAAAACTGATTCGATGAATTCATAACCTAATGAAGAATCTGCCCTTGCCAGTGCTGAAGCAGCCTCTAATTTGACATATATGTGCTCTGCACCATCTTTGATTCTTTCAGTAAGTGGAACATCATCAAATCTCTGATTCAAAAATGAATAGGCTTTGGCTGCACCATATCTATCTGAGATTGAAGTACTGGAAAGCAATTTACGATAATAGCTCTCAAGATCAATATTTTTTTGAGGCACTTCTTTTGATATTGGAGCTACAGATGAAAGAATCTGATATCGTTTGATTGTTTGACCTTCGGAAACACATGGAGTTAATTCAATACCTTTTTTTGACAAAGCGAGAGAAATAGTTCGATTGTCGGATAATCTCCGAAACTTCAACCTGTTGGATATTTCCGTGATTGTTCCGTCACTACTTGCTACTGAACAAGGCCATGTCAGTCTTGTTTCAAACCCTTCTTGAGCCCCTTTGGGTCTTTCTTGAATTACTTTATTTGCATCAAAAGCGTCTCGTAAATCAGCCACTTTAATGTATTGAACATTTTCATCTGCTGTCCAGTCAATAGGTTCTTCACCACTTTTCTCACATACAACTAAGGCAACATAGTCTTCATTCTTCAAACCAAAATCCCAGCCGCGTGTTTCATCGGCAGAGGAGTGTGACATGGAAATAACAAGATTAGTTTTTGCCCTTGATTCAACTCTTATACCGGAATTTATGCATAGAATCTCAGGAACCCTTACCCTCTTGATTTTAATCGACTTCCATATCTTATAGCCTGTTGAGCCGCGCTCTAATTCAACAGGTTTATGGCCTTGCTGCTTCAGGTTTTCAAGCGCCTTTTGGGTGCCTATAGCCCCGATAGCCAATTTTTCAAGAAAACTCTCGTCGGTTTTAAATGATCTCTGTGCCATAATTTCCTTTTCACTGTTTCGGATTATACGCCCAACGCCCGGCTCACCAGACCCGCGCAGTTTGCGGGGTCTGAGTGGAGCCGGTAGTTATGTAATTGTTTGGCATTGCTTTATTTCTGACATAATGGCTGTGTGTGCAATACACTTTAAACCATGAGTATTACTCATTATTCCATTTTTTGTTTCTTCCGGCGAGCTGTCCACTCTATGTGTAATTTCATTTCTTAGTTTGGTGTAAATTGTCTCTGGCTTGTTATTATGTGGGCTTGGCACCTGAAGAGTACTTGGAGAAACCTTCATTATGTATTTGTCTATCGATTTCTGGTCCTTAAATATTTCGTATAGAATCAAATATAACAGCATGAATTGAACAACTGGCTCATCAATCCTAATTGCATAACTGAAGATATTTACAAGGGGATTGTTTTTTAATTTTTTTGATTGAATAAGAACCGCCCCTAATTCCTGAATTTCCGATCTGTTTAGCTTCCTTCCTCCACTTTTCATGAAACCATGGCAAGTCATTGCTGGCATAATCATATGACATTGAGCGCCTTCACCTTCTATAGGAATAACTCCGTGACCTGTTTGTCGAATGTTCTGGATACCAGTATTCAACATGAAGCTAATACTCGATTATCAAGTTTTTT
>DOVA01000023.1:3168-3401 GCA_003520315.1 Rikenellaceae bacterium
AAACTTGAACATCGAGTAATAAGGTTGAAAATATTTTCTTTATTTTCTTCACCTATGCAGTCAACTTCTTTAATTGATGAAACCTCGGAACATATAATTACCAGTTGCCATTTATAATCAAAGGGATCATTAGGTACTGTTTTTGTAATAACAATTTCTTTAATACGTGAATCATCAATCTTGAAATTTATTGGTTCACTGTGATCAATAAACATTTCATATGAGTACTCAAC
>DOVA01000153.1 GCA_003520315.1 Rikenellaceae bacterium
AAAGAGAGAGAATCATTATAGGCAAGACGATCAAGATCATTCTCTGTCAACATAAAAGTAACAGGATCACCTAAAGTGCCTGAAGTTGTGACATAATCCATCACCAAGCTCTTCGTAACACAAAGAAAATCCCGATTGTACTCAGAAACGTCCTTTTTAGAAGTAGTAGGCAATTTGGATAAGTCCTCTGTTTTTCTTATTGAGGAAGGATCTACTCCGGCCTGTCTAAATAACCTTTGATAAAATGGAGAGTTTTCAGCTATATAGCTAATTGTCTGTCTTAAAGACTCTTCTTGAAAAAATTTGATCTCTTCCTTAGATTTAAAAGAGATCTCCGAATCCCTCATCATAATCATGATACTTAATCTTTTTTACCTGAACTGTTGTATTTATCAATTAATGAATATGTATAATCATAATCTGGATTAATCTCAACAAATCTCTGAAGAACATTGCTGTCAATACTTTTCCGCTCTTTTACAGCCTCATTTATTATTCCAGCAAGTTTTCTAAACTCAACTACTTTTGGGCAAACATTGTTCAACAACAATGAATCAGCAGGTATATTGGTTACTTTTGATCTGTTTTGGTCAATACCTCCCTGACTACCTTTTTTGAAAACATCTCCCAAGTCATATGCAACCATCTCTCCAACCTGCCAAGGAGATGTGCTTACCCACATCAATCGTTTTTCTGGTTGAAATATAACGGCATGATGTGCAATAAACTGATTTATAGCCATTTCATTTGTCCATCCTATGTGTTTCCCATGTAAACCAAAAGGATCTCTCAGTATAAATGCAGCTTTCTCGGGTGTCATGGTTCCAATTGAATCGAGAAGTTCCTCAACCCTTCTGTATCGATACAGGGAATGTCCTTTCTCAAGTTCCAATTTATCCTCCTTACTTAATCTACTCATATTCTCCGGAGAAAGGAAGTGATTTGTAGAAACAATCCTTTCACCCTTTTCTCTATAAAGCACTGTTGACTGTGGAGATTTTTCAATAATTGCAGCATAGCCGTCACTTGCTGAACCAATCAGAATTGACTCTGAAACAAATGACTTCATTGATGAAGCGATATTATATGCCTCTTCAATATTTGAAGCGTACTGAAGAATCTGCCTCGTGATAATAGAAATCGGCGTTTTTGAAGAGAGCGGAGGCCTTGATTTGGCCGCATTTATTGTAACTGTCAAACCTTTTTCATTCATCCCGGAAAGAACACCCGTCATTCCTGCCCATCCTACAGATGCAAACTTGTATCCCAAATCAGGAAAATAAAAAGAGATTAATTTATTTTCTGCAAACTTGTCACCGGCATAAAAATCAAAATTCCTTGCAACAATCAATGTAGTATCTGAAGACTGAGAACCCCAAACAGCAAATGAAGTACAACCAACCAGCATATATTCCTGCATCACATGTCCTATATCATGTGCTGCATGATAGTTTAACTGACGATCATATGCGTCTCCAATAAAATCAAACTCATGGCTACATCCCAAAGAACTTGCATATATTTCTTTTTTAAACTCATCCGGGATGTCTCTCTTAAGATTTCTATTATAAATTACTGTTAGGTATTTAAGAAAGTTAACATATCCTATAGATGGTATCATTTCATATATTTGATCTACAAATGCTTTCTCCTGCTCATACATCAAACTTTTGCACAACTGCCCGATAGCAGCACCTCTCTCTTCAGCTCCACCCTTAAGATAAATCTCCCATAACCCTTGTCTTGCCTGTCTCAAAAACGAAGAGTCATATTGAGTAACACCTCCTTCATATGAGATAACTTCTCCACGCAATTTAAAATTCTCATCAACAGGAATTGATCGATCGGCAGAAAAATATAGAACCATGCTGCCAACAAAAATTAAAGCTATCAGTGAAAGTAGAAAAGCTGCTAAATATTTTATTGTTTTAAATAAATATTTCATATAGCCCTTATTATTTTATTCATCAAGTAATCTTGCCCCAATATGTCGGAACATGTGAGTAAAGAAGTAATAGTTGCTCCAAGCACACCGTGAACATTGTTACTTTGCCCTGTAAGATAAAGTCCTGGCAATTTAGTCTTACAGGCAATAAATGTTGAAAATGGTTTATTGCAATCTTTTTGAATACCATAGGCACTTCCCTCAGGTGTTTTTGTATAATCTCTGAAAGTCAAAGGTGAAGCCGAGAATTTGCACTCGATAGAACTCCGCAAATCAGGAAAATCTGCTGCCACAAAATCAAGGATTTCTTCTTCCAAGTTTTCTTTATATTCCAAATAATCCTCTCCTCTGTTTCCTGTCCTGGTATCTTTCCACTTTTCAAACTGAGAAAAGGATGAACTTGTAACAATAGTCACGACCTCTGCAAAATCACTCCCTACAGCAGGAGGCTGCATTGATAAAAGTACATAATTTACCCTTTTATTTCCTCTTCTTATGAAGAAATTTCTGTTGATGTATTTAAAAGAACCTGGTTTCATCACAAGATACAAACAAAAAAGCGGATATGAGTTTTTCTCTGAAAGTATTCTGGCAATAAAAGAGTTTTTAATTAGAGGATTTTTGTCAAGTAAATTGAAAGTTTCAGCAGGATGAGTAGAAGATACGACATAATCACATTCATAAAAATCGTTATTATTCGTAATAACTCCCTTAACTTTGGATCCTTCAACTACAATTTTCGTGACCTCCTGCCCGGTTAGAACCTTACCACCATTTTCTTCAATTTTACTTACCAAAGCTTCTACCACTGAAGATGTACCACCTCTTAAACGATAAGCTCCTTTTAAATTGGAATACAAAGTAATGGCATGAATATAAAACGGAGTCACCTTTTCTATCCC
>DOVA01000020.1 GCA_003520315.1 Rikenellaceae bacterium
GAATTACAGACTACATTTGACAAACTCGGTATTCCTCTTGATGAACGGAATGTACTTGCAGGTGTGGCTGTCGATGCAGTATTTGATTCTGTATCAATTAAGACTACTTTTAGAGAATCTCTTGCAGAAAAAGGGATTATTTTTTGTTCTTTTTCCGAAGCAGTAAGGGATTATCCGGATTCGGTGAGGAAATATCTTGCTTCAGTTGTACCATTCAGTGACAATTATTTTGCGGCTTTGAATTCAGCTGTTTTTAGTGATGGGTCATTTTGTTACATTCCGAAGGGAGTAAGGTGTCCGATGGAGTTGTCCAGCTATTTTAGAATTAATGCAAGGGGAACAGGGCAGTTCGAAAGAACACTTATTGTGGCTGATGAGGGTTCATATGTGAGTTATCTGGAGGGCTGTACAGCTCCTGTCAGAGATGAAAATCAGCTACACGCTGCTGTAGTTGAGATAGTGGTTCTTAAAGATGCAGAAGTAAAATATTCGACAGTTCAAAACTGGTATCCTGGAGATTCTCAAGGGAAAGGAGGAATCTTCAATTTTGTTACAAAACGTGGAATCTGCAAGGGAGATAACAGTAAACTCTTCTGGGCTCAAGTTGAAACCGGTTCTGCGATTACCTGGAAATACCCAAGTACTATATTGAGAGGAGACAATTCAATTTCTGAATTTTATTCGGTCGCTGTAACAAATCATTATCAGCAGGCAGATACCGGCACAAAAATGATACATATCGGGAAGAATACAAGGAGTAGAATAGTCAGCAAGGGCATTTCGGCAGGATTTAGTCATAACAGTTACAGAGGACTTGTTAAAGTACTTCCAAATGCAGAAGGAGCCAGAAATTTTACACAGTGTGATTCGCTGCTTCTTGGAGACAAATGTGGAGCTCATACTTTCCCTTATATAGAAAATGAAAATGAGACAGCAATTCTTGAACATGAGGCAACAACTTCCAAGATAAGTGATGATCAGCTTTTTTACTGTCAGCAAAGGGGTATTGGTATGGAAGATGCTGTGGGTTTAATAGTCAACGGCTATGCCAGAGAGGTTCTAAATCAATTGCCCATGGAATTTGCGGTAGAGGCACAAAAGCTCTTGCAGGTAACCCTTGAGGGCAGCGTTGGATAAAAAATTTGTATGGAAATTTTCAGTGTTGATAATATTATATTTTCTTTAGGGGGACAAGGTGTAAGTCTGCTTGAATTTATTTGTGTATTAACTGGTCTTGCTTGTGTCTATCTTGCTACAAGATCCAAAGTGGCTAATTTTTGGATTGGATATTTATACAATATTCTTCTATTTATACTTTTTTATCAGAAGGGATTGTATTCTAGCATGGTAGTCCAACCAATATCTTTTGCAATCAATTTTTTTGGTCATTATAGATGGACACATCCACGTAAGGGAGAAGAGAATAATAAGAATCAATTAAAGATATCACTCATGTCAAATGGCAAAAGATTATTTTTCTTATTGCTGATCCTTGTGCTTGGAGCTGTGTGGGGTACTGCACTTACCTATTTCAACGACATTTGGCCGTCCATATTTAGAGAGGCAAGGATTCCGTATCTTGACTCTGTTATAACATTCACAATTCTTACAGCCCAATATCTTTCTGCTCAAAAGAGACTTGAGTGCTGGGTGGCTTGGTTTATTGTGAATACAACCAATATAATACTATATATACTTGCAGGTTTGATATTTATGCCTTTAGTAAGTGCAGCATATCTTGTTATTGCTTTTTTCGGATTTTCAATGTGGCTAAAAGAGTGGAAAAGTTACAGTAATTAAAAATGAATAAAATATTAGAAATAAAAGGTTTACGAGTCTCAATAGAGGGCAAGGAGATTTTGAAAGGGATAGATTTTTCCGTAAATGAAGGAGAGGTTCACGCCATTATGGGACCAAATGGCTCTGGGAAGAGTACTCTTTCTGCAGTTCTTGCTGGAAGAGAAAATTTTGTTGTTACTGCAGGCGAGGTTATTTATTTAGGCGAGAATCTTCTTGATCTTGCTCCAGAAGAGAGGGCACACAGAGGGATATTTCTTGGTTTTCAATATCCTGTGGAAATACCGGGTGTAAGTAACGTTAATTTTATGAAAACTGCTATTAATGAAAAAAGGAAATTTGCAAACCTTCCTCCACTCTCTGCTGCAGAATTTCTCAAGATGATGAGAGAAAAAATGGCTGTAGTTGAGATGGATAGTTCTTTTTCGGGAAGAGGAGTGAATGTCGGGTTTTCAGGAGGAGAAAAAAAACGAAATGAAATTTTTCAAATGGCAATGCTTGAGCCGAAACTGGCTATTCTCGATGAGACAGACAGCGGTCTTGACGTAGATGCTCTTAGAATTGTTGCTACAGGCGTAAATAAACTTAAAAGGCCTGATAATGCATTTATTATCATAACACATTACCAAAGATTGCTCAATTATATTGTTCCAGATATAGTTCATGTTCTTTATGATGGTAAAATTATCAAGACAGCAGGCAAGGAGCTTGCTCTTGAAGTTGAGGAAAGGGGATATGATTGGTTGATAAACGGTTAAATCATGGCACTTCAATATAAATACAATCCTGCAATCCCGGATGTTTTTCGCTGCAGAGTACCACTACCTGGTACTCATCAGGCGTATCTATCAAATGGGTTATTGCATGAAGAGGTGAGCTATGAAGATAAGCTTCATCTTTCAGCGTCCAGTCCTAAGGGATTTGATTTAAAGATTTCTCCTGGAGCACAGATCCCTGATACTTTGCAAATAATAAGTGTGCGTGAAACAGGGCAAATAGTTGAACTTCAGTTTTCAAATTCGCTCGACTTTGGTGCTGGTTCTGATTCTAATCTACTGCTTTGTACTCACACTCTGTCTCTTGATGAATTTGTTACATTATCAGAGCTAAATATCAACGTCCAACAAGGAAGCAGAGTGAATATTGTAATAATGCAGAACGAGCATAACGGGTCATCTCATAGGATGAATTTTAAAATTAGACAAGATAAAGATTCATATCTCAGATTGAATATAGTTTCTCTTCATGGTGCCAGGCTGGAAAATAACATTGATGTGGATTTGGAGGGAGAGGGTGGAATCTGTGAACTTAATGGAGTATATCTTGTAAATGGAAAGCAAGAGATTTTAACTTATGTTAATATGAGGCATCTTGTGCCAAATTGTCATAGTTCACAACTATTTAAAGGCATACTTGATAATGAGTCGAGAGCTGTTTTTAGTGGTTTAATAAATGTAGCAAAGGGTGCTCAAAAGACTGAGGCCTATCAGGCAAATCACAATCTATTGCTTTCGAGAAAGGCAAAAGTTTATGCTCAACCACATCTCAAAATTAATGCAGATGACGTAAAGTGTTCACACGGAGCAACAAGCGGAAGATTGGACGAGTTAGCTCTGTTTTACATGCGGTCGAGAGGTATTGGCTTAATTGAGGCGAAATTGTTGCAGCAACTTGCATTTATCTACGACGTCCTTGAAAAAGTAAATAATGTACCATTAAGAAATCGCCTGCAGGAGCTGGTTGAATCGAGGTTAAGAGGTGAATTTGAACAGTGTGCAAATTGCAGTATTAACTGTTGTTGATTAAGTGTTGATAAGATTTAATACTTTCACTAAGTTTCTCCATCATTTTGCTATATTTTTGTAAAGGTCGGCAGAGCAATCTTTCGACTTTTTCTATCATTTTCGTATAAATAATTACAAACTTATGAATACATATACCTATGAAGAGGCAATGGCTGCCAGCCTTGCGTATTTTAAGGGAGATGAACTTGCAGCGTCTGTCTGGATAAACAAATATGCCATGAAGGATTCTTTCGGCAACTTGTACGAAAAAACTCCTGAAGATATGCATTGGAGGTTGGCTAATGAGTTTGCCAGAATAGAAGAGAAATATCCAAATCCCATGACGGCACAGGAAATTTTCGAACTTCTCAAAGAGTTTAAGTTCATTATACCCCAAGGGGGACCAATGACAGGAATAGGTAACGGCTATCAGATTGCCTCATTATCAAACTGTTTCGTTATTGGGCACACTAAACCTGCTGATTCATATGGCGGAATAATGCGTATTGACGAAGAGCAGGTTCAACTTATGAAGAGAAGAGGAGGAGTCGGGCACGATCTTTCTCATATTAGACCAGCCGGTAGTCCGGTGCTTAACAGTGCTTTGACATCTACTGGAATTGTTCCTTTTATGGAACGTTATTCTAATTCAACGAGAGAAGTTGCTCAGGATGGCAGGAGAGGTGCATTAATGCTTACTATTTCAATAAAGCATCCTGATTCAGAGGATTTTATTGATGCCAAGCTTGACCAGGGCAAGGTAACAGGGGCTAACATCTCTGTCAAAATTGATGATGAGTTTATGCGGGCGGCTTTGCAGGGGAAACCTTACAAACAACAGTTTCCGATTGATTCAGACAATCCGAAAGTTGTAAAAGAGATTGATGCTTCAGCTCTTTGGAAAAAGATTATTCATAATGCCTGGCAGTCTGCCGAACCAGGGGTGCTGTTTTGGGATACCATCATAAGGGAGTCATTAGCTGATTGCTATGCAGACTTGGGTTATAGAACTGTCAGTACAAATCCATGTGGAGAAATCCCTCTCTGTCCTTATGATTCATGTCGTTTGATAGCTATCAACCTTTATTCTTATGTTGATAAACCTTTTACACCTGAAGCAAAATTTAATTTTGAGCTTTTCAAGGATCATGTCAAAAAAGCAATGCGACTGAATGATGATCTGATTGATCTTGAAATGGAGAAGATTGATCAGATTATAGCTAAAATCAGTGCTGATCCGGAAGAAGAAGAAGTTAAAGAAGCGGAGCTTAATCTATGGAAGAAAATTCAGAAAAAAACATTGGGTGGAAGAAGAACAGGCCTGGGAATTACTGCTGAAGGTGACATGCTAGCAGCTCTTGGTTTGATTTACGGAACGGAAAAGGCTATTGATTTTGCCGTGGAAGTTCAGAAAACACTTGCCTTAGAGGCATACAGATCCTCAAATATTATGGCACAGGAGAGGGGCGCATTTCCTATTTTTGATCCAGGGAGGGAGGAGAATAATCCTTTTATTCAGAGAATAAAAAGAGAAGACGAGGAGTTATATGACCAAATC
>DOVA01000044.1 GCA_003520315.1 Rikenellaceae bacterium
ACAAAACGCCTTTCAAAGTGACTCCCTTTAAAAATTTCATCAGGGACTAGTGCAGCATATAATGGCTTTGAAGCCTTATGTTTATCAGGTAAAAAAGGATCAGAGATCATTACTCTGTCCATTACTCTGTCCATCATAGTTTTGATCACATCTTGAATAGCCTTTTTCATTGCATCTTTTTCTGTCATCATTACTCCTGATCCATGAGGTTTTCTCCCAGATGAACATTGCCTCAAAATAAAGTGATTTTCGCTTCTAGCAGTTCTTCTATTGACGTGACAGTGTAATTCAGACTCAAGAGTTAAGTCATCCAGCTCACTCGTCTTATTTATCTCAACCTAGCCTTCCAGAAAATCTGGATCTAGGTGTTGAAAATGAAAATACCTTTGACCTGGTGATGCCCACTTATCTAATTCAGCAATTTTTCTCTCCAATGAACGCCCAGTCACTTTTTACTGTAACAATTTTGATTTTTTCGATCCAGGTTCTATTTTCTAATAATATAGTTTAGAGGAAAACCAATCGGAATGCAAGCTATTTTGTTCGAAATCAGACGTAGAAGTGTAAGGGACAACTGCAGAAATGTGATGCAGGATTGACATTTAGAGAACGCCACTCATTACCAACCACAGTCAAACAAAAATAAATCAGGTTTTTACAAGAATTTTTTAGTTTTTAGACCTTGAAAGGTCAAGAAAGAAAAATCCTCCATCGGGAGGGATTAATAGAGAGCGGAGTGGCTAACAATTTGCAATTTATTATTGAATGACATTTTCCGTCTTTACACTCTGTTATAATTTCACCAGGAGCAATCAATGAGCGAGAATATCGAGCTATTAAACTTATCAGAAGCAAGCAAGTTAGCCAGTCAGTTATTAGATCGTCCCGTTTCCCCTAGCAATATTTCTTATCTTGTTCAATATGGACAGCTAAAAAAATGGGGGGATAATGGAAGCTTACTCATTTCTAAAGAAGATCTCCTAAGCTATTACAGTAACAAGATTATTAACAAAGAAAACAGATGGAAGAAACATCTAGGAGATGATCTCAATTGGGCCTTGTCATTTGACAACATTCCAGAAAAAATTAGAACAAAACATGTACATCGTCTGCATCCGTACAAAGGTAAGTTTATTCCTCAATTGGTTGAGTATTTTATTGACGGACATACTGATGAGTTTAAAAAAGAGGTTTTCTTCAAACCCGGGGACATTATCCTTGATCCCTTTTGTGGAAGTGGGACAACACTGGTACAAGCTGCAGAATTGGGTATCGATTCCATCGGAATCGATGTGTCAGCTTTCAACGCCATGATCAGTAATGTGAAAATAGACAATCACAATATTCCTGCTATTACTTCTGAAGTGAACAAAATCACAAGAAAATTGAGAGCCTTTGTTGAGGACAAATCGTATGTAAAATTTGAAAATGATCTGCTAGCTGAGTTGAGTGTTTTCAATAATGCGTTTTTTCCAACACCAGACTATCGCTATAATGTGAGACAGGGACTAATAAAGGAAGATGACTACGCTGTTTTAAAAGAAGCACAGTTTTTGGAAATTTTCAACAATCTGGTTGAAAAGTATGGAATTCAAATCAGTGGTGAAGTAGATGAAACAAGTGGTTTCATCGATAAATGGTTTAACTTTCCAGTCCACGAGGAAATTAAATACGTTTTTTCACTTATTAGAGAAATTGATGATAAGGACATTAAGAAAGTCCTTGCGGTCATACTTAGCCGAACTATGCGAAGTTGTAGAGCCACAACTCACAACGATTTGGCAACTTTACTTGAACCTGTTCACACAACATATTACTGTAGGAAACACTATAAAATCTGCAAGCCGATTTACTCCATTCTTGGTTGGTGGGAGCGTTATTCATCTGACACACAAAAGCGGTTACGAGAATTTAGATCTTTAAAACAAGACACTTACCAGCATTGCTTTTTTGGAGATTCACGATCGATAGATCTCGATAATGCAATCAGACAAAACAGCCCTAACTTTCATCAAAAATTCCAAAGACAAAGAATAAAAGGCATATTCTCTAGTCCGCCTTATGTTGGATTAATTGACTACCATGAACAGCATGCGTATGCGTACGATTTGTTCAAGTTCGAAAGAAATGATGATCTCGAAATTGGTCCACTATTCCGAGGCCAGAAAAAAGACGCTCAAGAATCCTATGTCCAAGGGATAGCTGAGGTATTGATGCATTGCAGGCGATGGCTAGTTGATGATTTTGACATTTTCCTTGTAGCAAATGATAAGTATGGTCTTTATCCGAGAATAGTTGAAAATGCCGGCATGCAGATTGTGGATATTTTTAAAAGGCCTGTTTTGAATCGAACAGAAAAAGATAAGACGCCATATTCGGAGTTTATATTCCACATAAAAGGTTAGAACATGGGACTGACAGTGGATACAAAGCAATCTATTCAAGAGTATATTGTCAACACACTTCGGTATAAGTTTAAGAATTATGTGGTTGGTGACGAAGTTATGCCATTCCATTACAGGTTACTTGGTAAGGACAGAATGGCTCTTTTTTCATTTATTCAATCAATCAACACGATGTTTGGCACTTCGATTTTTGAACAAACTGCTGTCAGGCTGGCACATGACAAGTTTAAAGTAGCAAAGAATCACGTAAAAGCCTTCAACAAAATTAGTTATGAAGCCCAATTAACAATTCAATCTATCATTGATCAATTGAGCTCAAGCAAATCAGCTCCCGACAAGCCTAAGGAAATTGAACTAATAAAAAAAGCTAGCAACAAAGCAAATCTCCACGACATTAGCACACCACTAGTCGATGTATGGCTTGAAACATATGACGATGAACTATACCTAATCGATATAAAAACAGTAAAACCAAACATTAGTAGTTTTATTAGTTACAAACGTACATTACTGGAGTGGGTGGCAGTGGAAGTGGCTAAAGACGAAAACCGCAAAATCCACTCTCTTATTGCTATGCCTTATAACCCTTTTGTACCTGAGCCGTACAAGTCTTGGCAGTTACGGGGAATGCTAGATCTTGATCATGAGTTACACGTTGGCAAAGCATTCTGGGATTTTGTTGGTGGGGAAGGCGCTTATGAAGATCTATTGGATTGTTTCGAGACCGCAGGTATAT
>DOVA01000175.1 GCA_003520315.1 Rikenellaceae bacterium
ATCTGCATTTAAACAGTGTAAGGAAATACTTCCTCAGATTCATTTGAGATATGGCAAAGAGCTTGCAGTAAATAAAAATTTTGACAATGCTTTGGCACAGTTGGATAAGGCTATAGAAACTGCTAAGAAATACAATAATCCAGATGTTGAGAAAGAGGCTAATGAACTCATTCCGCAACTTGTCATGGCCGGTGCAGACGACAACTTGAATCTTGGTCTTTTCAATGAGGCGATTGCCGGGTATAATAAAATGTTGACTTATACTCCAAACGATCCTGATGTATATTTGAGGTTGGGTATAGCACAGTCCAAACTAAATAATGAAGATGCGGCAATTGCTGCCTATTTAAGGGCAATCGAACTGGGCGACAAGCAAGACGCACCAAAAATGCTTTCAAATATTTATCTCAAAAAAGCTGCGGCTGCTTTTTCTGACAAAAACAACTCAGAGGCTCTTGCTATGGCAAAAAAGGCAAATCAGTATTATGAGACAGTTCAGGGGAATCAGATTATTGGTTTAAGTGCTATGCAACTTAAGAAATACGATGACGCGATCCCTGCCCTTGAAGCATATATTGCTCAAAGCAATGATAGTAAAAATAAGAATGCGATTATATACAATATCGCAGCGGCTTACGAGGCTAAAGGTAATATTGCCAAGGCCTGTGGCTACTATAAACAAATTGTTTCAGATCCAAAATTCAAAGCCGCTGTAGAATATAAGATTAATACAGTTCTTAAGTGCAAGTAACTACATTGGAGCTTCTTGCTCCTGCAGGAAACAAAGACATCGGCATTGCAGCAATAGACTGTGGTGCCGATGCTCTCTATATTGCAGGTTCATCTTTTGGAGCCAGATATGGTGTAGGTAATTCACTGGGAGATATTGATTCTCTCTGTAATTATGCTCATAAATTTGGCTCAAAGGTTTATTTAACTCTCAATACCATTATTTTTGACAATGAGTTAGGAAAGGGTTTGACTGCAGAAACTGTGAAATGATTATTTTTGGTTGATTTTTTCAAATAGGCAATGAAATTTTCTGATGTAGTCGGACAAACTAGCTTGAAGCATAAACTGATAAAACTCTCTAAGGAAGGGAGAATGAGTCATGCAATGCTTTTATGTGAAGAACAGGGCTACGGAGCGCTTTCAACTGTTCTTGCTTTTGTTCAGTATAATTTATGTCTCAACAAGAGTGCGAAAGACTCATGTGGCACATGTCCAACGTGCAATAAGATACAAAAGATGATTCATCCGGATCTCCACTTTGCTGTTCCTGTCAATTCCACAAAAAAGATTACAGCTGATAAAAAACCCGTGACTGATCTTTTTTTAGATGATTGGAGACGAGCAATATCTGACAATCCATATATTACTGAGCAGGAATGGTATGATTTGATTGGAATAGAAAACAAACAGGGAATAATTGGAGTCAATGAAGCTGCTCAGATTTTGAAAAAGTTGAGTTTTCGTTCGTTTGAAGGAGGTGACAAATATGTAATTATCTGGTTACCTGAAAGAATGAACCAGGAAGCAGCCAATAAGCTTCTTAAATTAATTGAAGAACCTCCTGCCGGAACATATTTTTTTATGATTTCTCACTCTCCGGAGAGAATTATCCCTACTATTGTGTCTAGATGCCAGATTATTAACTTGATGCCTATAGAGAGAGAGGTGATGGCGCAAAGATTGGCGGAAGAGTTCAAAATAGCTGAAGAAGAGGCTTTCTTTTGGGCAAGGATATCAGGAGGTAGCTTGAGCAAGGCCAGAGAGATAATTAATTCAGATAGAGAGACTGTTGAAGATCACGAGATTGTGGTAAAACTACTTTCAGCCTGCTGTAGTAAAGACATGCCTGAAGTTATTTCCCTTTGGGAAAGACTGTCAACGATGAATAGAGAGAAACAAAAGAGTTTCTGTCATTATGCTCTTGAATTTTTAAGAGAGTTGTATATGACAAGTCTTGGTTGATTTGATATTTCAAATACTCCTGTCAGAAGAAGAGAAAATGTCGTTAGTCTATCGAAGAGAATCAGCCCTTCTTTTTATATCAAAGCTTATGAAATTCTGAATAATGCTTTACAGGACATAGAAAGAAATGTTAATGCAAAATATATTTTTGCGGACATGAGTAATCGCTTTTTTTTATCTTTGTAGCCATTATGAAAAATCAGGAAATTATAAATGATTGTTCCAGGGGATGTAAGATTTGGAAGTATTCCGACGATACTTTAAATGTTAAGTACGACAATAACTGTTGCAAGTTGAGTGTTTTTGATTGGTTACAAGGAATTTCAGATGAAAAGTCAAAGGATATATTTGAAGTGCGTTTCAAAAATACCAGGAAATCTTATTTCAGGAATGCATCAGATCAGCAAATTGATGTAGGTGATATAGTTACAGTAGAGACAACAAATGGCCATGATGTGGGCATTGTTACTCTTGCAGGTCCCGTGGTGCTGATACAACTTAAGCGCAACAATATTGACATTGATCACTTTGAATTCAAAAAAATATACAGGAAATCGAGTGGAGTTGATATTGAAAGATGGCAGGATGCTATATCGAGGGAGCATAAAACAATGATTAGAGCGCGGCAGATTGCTGCTTCACTGGGCTTGAACATGAAGATAGGAGATGTTGAATTTCAAGGTGATGGTACTAAAGCTATTTTTTATTATATAGCAGATGAAAGGGTAGATTTTCGGCAGTTGATAAAGTTATTTGCAGAGGAGTTTAAAATCAGGATTGAGATGCGTCAGATAGGTGCCAGACAGGAGGCTGGACATATTGGGGGAATAGGTGTTTGCGGCCAGGAACTCTGCTGTTCGAGATTTATTAACGATTTTAAATCGATTACCACACAAGCTGCCAGATGTCAGGATCTCTCACTTAATCCGCAAAAACTTGCCGGACAGTGCAGTAAACTCAAGTGTTGCATAAATTACGAGGCGGCAGTTTACATCGATGCTCATTCATCTATGCCTGTCGTAAAAGCTCCTCTCGAAACAGAAGGAGGCCCGCTGTTTTTGATGAAAAGTGATGTTTTGAAGGGGATTATGTGGTTTTCATATGAAGAGAACAGTATTTCAGAAATGTTCCCTC
Source organism: Rikenellaceae bacterium (assembly GCA_003520315.1). The sequence continues at coordinate 3,109 of DOVA01000175.1, forward strand.
TTACTTTTGAGTGTGTAAGGGAAGTTTTGCGGCAAAACACAAGAGGTATCAAAGTCCCGAATCTTACGCCTGACAGTGATTCCGGTCCTGAATTTAAAAGTGCTGCGGGTGAGGGAAGTATTTCGAGGTTTGATGAAGAAAGAAAGGCTAATCATTTAAATTATAAAAAAAGGAAAAGACAATCTTCTGGAAGAAATAATGAAAATCAGAAGTAAAGTATTACTGTTGTTTTTTTTTGGAGGTTTGATGTGTTCATGTGCAAAAAATAATTATGAGCCTTCGGTGCAATGGTTCAAGTTTAATTGCAGGAACACTCAGAAATCGTTTAATATTGATTTTTCATTAAGAGTTTCAGCAACATATAAAGATGAAACTCTTCCAGTTATGCTTGAGATTCTTTCTCCTTCAGGCATTAGATATAGAGATACTTTGAAAATCCCTGTTAGACAGCAAGGGGGTGACGGTTTAACTACTGTTGTAAGAAGCGGAGTTTGGAGGGATATCCTTTGGCACTATAGAAAGAACGTCAGTTTTCCTCTAACGGGCAGATGGTTATTTACCATATATTATTTAGAACCTGGCACAAAAGAGGGGAAAATTAAAGAGTTTAAGTTGAAGGTACAGTAATTCTATGGGGAAGGATAAACTGAAAAGATTTGCCGAGAATGTGACTTTTAGCAATCTTTATCAACCAGATTTTAGCGAAGTCTTCAGGAAAGATTACCGGCTTAAAGGGAAATGGAGACGGGAAGTTTTCGGGAATGATAATCCTATAGTTTTAGAGCTTGGATGCGGCAGAGGAGAATATACTGTTGAAATGGCAAGAAGAAATCCCTGTAATAATTATATAGGTATTGACATTAAGGGAGCAAGATTGTGGAGAGGTGCAAAAAGTGCACTTCAAGAGGGCCTTGTTAATGTTGTTTTTGTCAGGTGTAGAATTGAGTTTGTTGAAAGTCTTTTTGGTGAGAATGAAATATCGTCTGTTTGGATAACTTTTGCTGATCCTCAAATTAAAAGGGAGAACAAAAGACTTACCTCACCAATTTTTCTTGACAAATATGCCAAATTTCTTGTAAATGGTGGTACTGTTCACCTAAAAACCGACAGCCTGTTTTTGCATGAATATACTCTTGGAATAGTTAGAGAAAGAGGGTATGAAATCATTGAGAGCAACAGAGATATTTACGGTACGGGATGCGCCAGGCAAGATAATATGCTGAATATCAAAACTCATTATGAGGAAATTTTTCTTTCCCAGGGACTTCCAATAACCTATATGTCTTTTAAAATTTCTCAGGATTCTCTTGAGAAGCGTACTCAATAGATTTTGCCAGGCGATAAACATCCTTTCTCATCCCTTTCAGGACAATAGGATTATCGCTGAAATCAACCACTATGGTGTCTTCAAACATTCTGAACATTCTAGTTACTTTGGATTTGTGTCTGAAAGTAATGGTGGTTGCATCTTCTGCCACTTTTATATAATTGCTGTCTTCAAATACTTTGAGTATTTTATCTCTCTCTTCAGCAAAAGAGTGATTGAGGTAGGCACGTTTATTGATGAAACTTACCAGAGGGTATGCCAGAGAAATTACAATAAAGAACACCAACAATTGGACACCTGTTCCAGGTCTGAACAGTGCAGAATAGCTCATTTCTTGTCTTGATGCCAGAGCAAAAATTGCTATAATAAGGGAGAAAATAATTATAAAATAAATAAGATATTTACCAACTCTGATAAGATACTTTTTAAAATCAAATTCGCTCTTCATAGTATAATATGTAATATGTGTTTTATAATTAAAGAACTGATGTACTATAACTACAAAGCTAAATAAAAATCTTAAATTTGTTTTATATTACAAAAATTAATAAAGTTAAAATTATGGAAAAAGAGAGAACACTTAGAAATATTGTAATAGCTCTGTCAGTAATAGCACTTCTGCTCATAGGAGTTCTTGCATACATATGGATAGACAGAAGCAGGATAATAGGAGATCTGACAGTAGAAAAGGAGCAATTAACTCAACAGACAGAGCAGCTGAAGGAAGAATATGCTATGCTGACAACAAATAATGACAGTCTCAATGTTCAGCTTTCAAAAGAGAGAGAAAAGGTCGAGCAACTTATTGACAGGCTAAAAAGGACAGAGGCAACCAACAGAACCAAAATACGTCAATACGAGCAAGAGCTTGGAACATTAAGAAGTATTATGAGGGGTTATATTATGCAAATTGATTCACTGAATACCTTGAATATCAGTTTGAGGAAGGAAGCAGCTGCCGCAAAGGATGAAGCTAAAGAGACCAGACAAAAATACGAAGAACTTCAGACTACAACCAACGAATATGCTCTTAAGATACAAAAAGGTTCAATGTTAAAGGGGAGAGGGATCAATGTCGTTGCGATTACGGCTTCCAACAAGGAGACTGACCGCAGCAGCCGTACAGTTAAGATTAAAACATGCCTGTATCTTGTAGAAAACAATATTGCTACAAAAGGACCTAGAAAGATATATATCAGAGTGAAAGGGCCTGATGGTATTTTGATGACCGATGGAAGCCAGCAGATATTCAATGTGAGTGGAGAGCAGATGATTTATTCTGCAGTAAGGGAAGTTGATTACCAGGGATCAGAACTTGAAGTTTGCATCTATTTTGCGGGCAGTGCACCTTTTGTAAAAGGAGTTTATAATGTCGATGTTTATACTGAGGAAGGCAAATTGGGCACAGCAGACCTTTTACTTAAATAGTCAAATTGGCAGGTATTTACATACATATTCCCTTTTGCTCACAATTTTGTATCTATTGTGATTTTTATTCTATAAGAAACAAAAAGGACAGAGTTGAAAAATATATAGAATCGCTTCTCTGTGAAATAGAACAGAGAAGCGATTTTTTTAAAAACTGCAAGATAAAGCCAACAACCATTTATATTGGAGGAGGAACTCCCTCACTTCTGTCATATGATCACCTGTCAAAAATTGTCAGGTTTGCTTATGCACAATTTGGGATTGACACTTTTTCTCAAATTCAAGAATTTACTATGGAGGTTAATCCTGATGACCTGACCAAAGATTATCTTATTCAACTAAAAGATATTGGTGTAAATAGATTGAGTATTGGAGTTCAATCTTTTTTTGATGAGGATTTGCTTTGGATGAATAGACGTCATGATTCTCATAAAGCAATAGATGCTTTTTTTATGGCAAGAGATTGTGGCTTTACTAATATTAGTGTGGATCTGATGTTCGGCTTTAGTTTGTTGACAGAACAAAAACTCATGGCAAATCTTGAGCGACTGATCTCAATAAGACCTGAACACTTGTCATTATACCAGCTTGGCATCGAGAAAGGAACTCTTCTCGGGAAAAGTTATGAATGTGGAGAATATGTTCCTTTGTCAGATGATATCTGTTCATTACAGTATTCTCTTATTCAGAATATGCTCACAAAAGCGGGTTATATTCAATATGAAATTTCAAATTTTTCACTTCCAGGAAAGGAAGCCTTGCACAATAGTTCTTATTGGGAGCATAAACCTTATATTGGATTTGGTCCGTCAGCACATTCGTTTGATGGAAAGATAAGAAGCTGGAACTGTTCAAGTCTGAGTAAATACTGTTCTTTTTTACAAGTAGGAGACAGGTGTTTTAAATATGAAAATTTATCTCCCAGGAATATATTTAATGAGAAAATAATGCTATCCTTGAGAAGAACAGTCGGAGTGGACCTTCAAGTTCTCGGAGACGTGACTCCTCCTGAGATTTATTCTTTATTTCAACAACAATTGGAAAATGCATTAAAGAGAGGGGAAGTAATTATAGATGGAAATAAAATAAAAATCCCGCCGGACAGGTTCTTTGTATCTGATGGGATAATAAGAGATCTTATGATAGTTTAAAACTTTTATTTTTCAGCATATCCCTTTTGACTTGCAGTAGGCTGTTATGGCAATAGTAGCGAAGCCAAGAAAAATAAAAGTAGCGTAGATATAAGCAATAACCTGCCATCTTTTAAGCCATTTTGAATTGTTCATACCCAAGGTTTGGAAAGCACTCCAGAAACCATGTGTCAGATGAAACCAGATAGCAAAGAACCAAATAAGATAAAGTATAACAATCCATATATTACTGAATGTAAGTTGCATGAGATTGTTTACATTTTCCGGTTCACTGCCCGTGAAATCTTTCAACTGCATATGTGCCCAAAAATGAGTCAAATGGAATATAAGGAAACCTAAAATTATAACTCCGAGCACAAACATGTTTTTGGAAGCCCATGAATCTGATCTCCCCTTATGTGCGACTGCATATCTCTCTTTTCCCCTCGCCATCAGGTTTGTGATAGTAAGATAGGAAGCGTAGAAAATATGAATTATAAAACCGGCAGCAAGTACGGGAACTATTGCAACTACAACGGGCGAACTCATAATTATTATGATGGCATCAAAAGCCTCAGGGCCAAACAGATATGCGGAATTTGCAAAAAGATGAACCAAAAGGAAAAGCATTAGAAAGAGTCCAGTGATACTCATAATAAGTTTCTTACCGATGGAAGACGTAAATATGTTGCTCATGCCGCTATAATTGTATTATTAATAGTATCTTTTTTTGTTTGGCAAAGATATAGCCTTGCTTGTTAATTTCATAATATTTAGCTACTTTTGTTCTATTCAGATGATTGAATGACATAATTTAATACCTAATAATTAATGAAATACAAAAGAGTTCTGTTGAAACTGAGTGGAGAGAGCATTGGAGGCAGGATTGGCGTTGGTTTAGACGAAAATATTCTAGCTCAATACGCCAGGGAGATACATGATACAGTAGCTTTGGGTGTTGAAATAGCAATTGTTATAGGGGGAGGAAATATATTCCGGGGACTTTCAGGAGTCGGAAAGGGCTTTGACAGAGTCAAGGGAGATCAAATGGGAATGTTGGCAACAATCATTAACAGTATTGCACTTTCGATGGCACTTAAGTCCGAAGGGACTCCTGCAGAGGTTTTTACCTCAACCCCTGCAGAACCTTACGGAATATATTACGGCAGAGATAAAGCCGTAAAGTTTATGGAGAGCGGTGGCGTATCAATTATTGCTGGCGGGACGGGTAATCCTTTTTTCACAACAGATACGGCTTCTGCTCTCAGGGCGGCTGAAATTGGAGCTGAGGTACTTCTTAAGGGTACAAGAGTAGATGGGGTTTATTCGGCTGACCCGG
>DOVA01000193.1 GCA_003520315.1 Rikenellaceae bacterium
AGAATGACCGAAATGAAGAAAGAACCAATTTACATGGCCTTCTCCACTCAAAAGGGTGGCGTTGGTAAAAGTGCGTTTACAGTATTAATGGCAAGTTATTTACACTATACTAGAGGGTATAACGTGGTTGTGGTTGATTGTGACTACCCACAGTTTAGTATCCATGCCATGCGTGATAGGGATAAGAAACTGGTGGAAACCGATGATTTTTACAAAAGGATGGCCATAAACCAGTTCTCGGGGTTAGCGAAGCGTGCCTATCCTGTTTTGTGCAGCAAGCCCGAAGATGCCATTGAGGTGACCAAGGATATGTTGGATGGCTGTGAGGGGGAATATGATATTGTCTTCTTCGATCTTCCGGGCACGGTGAACTCCCAGGGCGTAATAGAATCACTCTCCTCCCTGGATTACATTTTTACTCCAATCATTGCCGACCGGGTTGTAATGGAGAGCAGTCTGAGGTTTGCAAGTAGAATCAATGAGGTTATTGTGATGAACAAGAGCAAACGGACCAAAGAGATACATCTTTTTTGGAATCAGGTCGACGGGCGCGAGAAAACAGATCTCTATAGGATTTACGAAGAAGGAATAGCAACATTAGGACTGCAACTAATGAAAACCGTCATTCCTGACACCAAGCGTTTCAGAAAAGAGATGTCCTGTGATCACAAACTGCCTTTCCGTTCCACTCTTTTCCCTGCCGACAAACGATTACTCAAGGGGAGTAATGTAGAGGAGCTGATAGACGAGATATGTTCAATCATAAAATTAGACAGTCATGGCAGATAAAACGGACAAGATTGATGAGGCTTATGTTATGGAGCTGATTGCAGGAGACGTTCCTCTGGCAAAGAAGAAAGACCTGTCTCCTCCAGGCAAGCCTCTGGAACAAAAGGAGGAACCGATTCCCGAGACAAAAGTGAGACGGAAACAATCGAATGTAGATGATTATCGCCTGCTATTCTTCAACCGGATGGAGATTAATGACCGACAGGTAATCTATATCAGTCGGAATACTTATGAGGAAGTGTACAACATTGTTTTTGGCATAGGTGGGAGAAAGGCATCTGTCAGTAGTTTTATAGAGTGCATTCTCCTACATCACTTCAAGATTTATGAGGAAGATATACAGCGGATCTATGATGAGTCCCTAAAACGACCCTTAAAAAACAGGAGGTAATATGATTACCCAAATTGCACTTACGGTTATTGCCCTCTATTGTCTGTTCACTATTTATTACATCTATAAAGAAGACATAAAAAGGGTTTTAGGACAGAAAAGTTCGCCAAAAGGAGATGAGGTCAAGCAGCCCGAAGAATGGCTTGATGAAAGCGGGATTATTGGTTCAACAAAGCCCTTTCTGAGACAAAAGGAGACAAGCGCAGACAATTTAACCGCTAATTCTCAAGATGTTAGAAAAGAAGATACATTTACTGGCGAAACAAAAAAACGGTTTCCGGCAGTCGTCTCAAGAGAAGAAATGGAAGAGATATTCTCGAAGCAGGAAAATGAGCAGTTGGAGATTGATGTCGAAACGGAGTACCCCGGAGATCAAAATGATGAAGTCGGATTTGATGAAGATGATGAGTTGATGGATTTAACAGGAGGGATTGCTTCGGGAGTGACTTATGAGGAGATAATTGAGACAGCAGCCACCATTGGGAAAATAAATCCATCGGTAGAGGAAAAGGAAAGAGCCGTCGATGTAATTAATAGGGCAGGGAAAACCGATATGTTCGAACAGGTGGTTTCAACTATTCCGGAATCGGATAACAGAATTAAAAAGATGCTCGAGGAATGTGATGAAAAAATTAAAAACAGGCAATTGACAGTTAAGAACTCAAAATCAACGCCAAAGGAAATAACCATAGACTTCGATCTGAGCAAATACCTATAAAAAATAAACCCGATGAAAAAGGATGACTACGGATGAAAGGATGATACGAGCCACCACTAAGATCCACAGAAAACAGTATTAACCCGCCACGGGACCCATCCAAGCCGTGGCACATAATAAATGACTTATGACCCTGAAAAAGTATTTCGTCTCTGCAGTTTTTCTTACAACTGCTTCCTATGCCCTCGCACAAGGCAACGGACTCGCCGGTATCTCTGAGGCCACAAACATGGTCACTTCATATTTTGAACCTGCCACTAAACTTATTTACGCCATTGGTGCCGTTGTTGGCCTGATCGGAGGAGTAAAGGTATATGGCAAGTTCGCCTCCGGTGATCCAGACACTAGTAAAACTGCTGCTTCGTGGTTTGGTGCCTGTATCTTCCTTATTGTTGCGGCTACAATATTAAGGTCTTTCTTCTTGTAGTATGGCTACCATATATAATATCAATAAAGGAATTGGGAAATCCGTAGAATTCAAAGGGCTGAAAAGTCAGTACCTGTTCATTTTTGCCGGAGGGATTTTAGCAATTTTCATCCTCTATGTAATAATGTTCAGCATCGGAATAAATCAGTCATTCTGCATCGTGTTCTCAATCTTAATTGCGTCCCTGTTGGTGTGGCAGACCTTCTCGCTTAACTCAAAATATGGTGAACATGGCCTTATGAAGATTGCCGCAAGAAAAAATCACCCAAAGTATCTAATCAACAGAAAAAGCGTATCGCAGTTATTAACAAGGAGGTAAGCATGAGAAATATACTTAAGGCAAATACGTTGGAGAGTAAATTCCCATTATTGGCAGTAGAGAACGACTGCATTATTTCTAAAGATGCAGATATCACCATTGGTTTTAAAGTAGAGCTCCCGGAATTATTCACTGTCACTTCAACTGAATATGAAGCCATTCATTCTGCTTGGGTAAAAGCCATAAAGGTTTTGCCGGATTATTCGATAATTCATAAACAAGACTGGTTCATTCAGGAGAACTACTCTGCAGATATCGAGAAGCAAGATAGCACTTTTTTAAGCCGCTCTTTTGAAAGGCATTTTAATGAGCGACCTTTCTTAAACCATAGTTGCTTTCTTTTTATTACCAAAACAACAAAAGAGAGATTGCGTTCCCGGAGTAACTTCTCCTCTCTTTGCCGGGGCTTTATCGTTCCAAAAGAGATTCAGGATAGGGAGTTGGTTATGAAATTTCTAGACTCTGTAGGTCAGTTTGAAAAGATCATCAATGACAGCGGCTATTTAAAAATTACCAGATTCACTTCAGAGGAAATAATTGGTAGTCAACTTAAAGCAGGAGTGATAGAAAAATATTTCTCATTATCCCAAAATGAAGATACTGTCCTAAATGACATTTCAATATCTGATGCACAGATGCGCATAGGAGACAATCTGCTTTGCCTGCATACATTATCAAACAATGAAGACCTCCCGGGTCAGGTAGCTGCAGACATAAGATACGAAAAGCTTTCGACAGACAGGAGCGACTGCCGTCTATCCTTTGCCTCGCCGGTAGGGCTTCTTCTCACTTGCAATCATATCTACAACCAATATATTTTCATTGAAGAGAGTGATGAGAACCTTAGCCGCTTTGAGAAGATGGCCAAAAACATGCACTCCCTCTCCCGCTATAGCCGTAGCAATCAGATAAACAAAGAATGGATTGAGCAGTACCTCAATCAGGCACACAGCTTGGGATTGACTTCCATCCGTTGCCATTGCAATGTCATGGCGTGGAGTGATGACAGGGACGAACTCAAAAGAATAAAAAATGATGTCGGTTCCCAGCTCGCACTTATGGAATGCAAGCCCAGGCATAACACTGTTGATGTGCCAACCCTCTTTTGGTCAGGTATTCCGGGGAACGAAGCCGACTTCCCTGCAGAAGAGAGTTTTTATACATTCATTGAGCAGGCCGTGTGCCTTTTCACACAAGAGACAAACTACAAAAGCTCTCCCTCTCCATTTGGAATAAAACTGGCAGACAGGTTAACCGGCAAGCCGCTCCACCTTGACATCTCGGATCTTCCTATGAAAAAGGGTATAATCACCAATAGGAATAAATTTATCCTCGGCCCTTCCGGTTCAGGAAAATCCTTTTTCACCAACCACATGGTAAGGCAGTATTATGAGCAGGGTAGTCATGTACTTCTGGTAGACACCGGTAACAGTTACCTTGGCCTGTGCGAACTTATTAACAGAAAGAGTAATGGAAAAGACGGTATATATTTTACCTATTCCGAAGAAAACCCGATTGCCTTCAATCCATTCTATACCGAGGATTGTGCATTTGACATTGAAAAGAAAGAGAGCATCAAGACTTTGATCCTTACCCTTTGGAAGAGGGATAACGAGCCTCCCACCAGAGCAGAGGAAGTGGCACTTTCCAATGCAGTAAGTCTCTACATTGAAAAGATAAAATCCAAAGAGGCCGAACCCGGATTCAACAGCTTTTATGAATATGTGAAGGGTGAATATAGGGGTGTTCTTGAAGAAAAAAAGGTTCGAGAAAAGGATTTTGATATTGACAATTTCCTCAATGTTCTTGAGCCGTACTACAAAGGCGGAGAATACGACTATCTGTTAAATTCAACAAAACAGATGGATTTGCTTTCAAAGAGGTTCATCGTGTTTGAGCTTGACAACATCAAAGACCACCCGATCCTTTTCCCTATTGTCACTATCATCATCATGGAGGTCTTCATCAATAAGATGCGCAGACTAAAGGGTGTGAGAAAATTAATTCTCATTGAAGAGGCATGGAAAGCAATTGCCAAAGAAGGCATGGCCGAGTACATAAAATACCTTTTCAAGACAGTAAGAAAATATTTTGGTGAAGCCATAGTGGTAACTCAGGAGGTGGATGACATTATATCGTCTCCTATAGTCAAGGAATCAATCATCAATAATTCAGATTGCAAAATACTTCTGGACCAACGCAAGTACATGAATAAGTTTGAAGCTATCCAAAGTCTTTTGGGTCTTACAGAGAAAGAAAAAGCACAGGTGCTTTCTATCAACATGGCAAATAACCCATCCCGCCTCTACAAAGAAGTTTGGATTGGCTTGGGAGGAACACAGTCTGCCGTTTATGCTACAGAAGTAAGCTTCGAGGAATATCTGACATACACAACTGAGGAAACCGAAAAGATGGAGGTGCTAAACCTCGCTAAAAAGCTTGACGGCAATATTGAACTGGCAATAAAACAGCTGGCAGAACAGAAAAGAGAGAATTCAAAACAACATAACTAAAATAAGCATTATGAAACGAGCATTTGCAATAATTTGTCTGACTCTATTCCTTGGTTTAGGGAACAGGGCACAGGCCCAGATGGTGACTTTTGACCCTACAAACCTAATACAGAGCATCATCAACTCTATAACGCAAGTAGTTGAAACATCTTCTACTGCTTCCAATATGATAAACAACTTCAAGGAGACCGTAAAGATTTATGAACAGGGTAAAAAGTATTACGATGCCCTTAAATCCGTGAACAACCTGGTTAAAGATGCCCGTAAGGTCCAACAGACAATCTTGATGATTGGTGAGATCTCGGATATCTATGTCAACAGCTTTCAAAAAATGATGAATGACCCCAATTACACTGTAGAGGAACTCGGTGCAATTGCCTTTGGATACACAAAACTTATGGAAGAGAGTAGCGGACTACTGTCTGACCTCAAGAAAGTCATTAAAGACAGTTCTTTATCGATGACTGATAAAGAGAGAATGGATGTCGTAGATAAAGTTTACTCCGAGGTTAAAAAGTACAGAAGCCTGGTTGGCTACTACACCAATAAGACAATCTCCGTTAGTTTTCTCAGGGCAAAAGCTTCCGGAGATACACAAAGAGTAGTTGCTCTTTATGGAACAAACGAAAGATACTGGTAATATTCTACATTATGGAATTTGATAATCTACACCAGATACTCAGAGGTCTTTATACCGACATGATGCCTCTTTGCTCCAATATGGCGGCAGTGGCCAAGGCTATAGCAGGGCTTGGTGCATTGATATTTGTTGCAAGCCGTGTATGGCAGTCACTCGCCAGAGCCGAAGAGATAGATGTATATCCTCTTCTTCGTCCTTTTGCAATTGGAATGTGCATAATGTTCTTTCCTCTTGTCCTAGGTACCATAAATGGAGTATTGAGTCCTATTGTTCAGGGAACAAACACAATGTTGGAGTCCCAGACCTTTGATATGAATAACTACCGTAAGCAGAAAGATATTCTGGAGAGAGAATCTATGCTGCGAAGTCCTGAGACTGCCTATCTGGTCAGTAATGAGGAGTTTGACAAGCAGATAGAAGCTATGGGATGGAGCCCTGAAGACCTGGTGACAATGACAGGTATGTACATTGAACGGGGAATGTATAGCATGAAAAAGTCTATCCGTGACTTCTTCCGCGAGCTTCTGGAGTTGATGTTTGAGGCGGCATCTTTGGTGATCGATACCATACGCACGTTCTTTCTCGTTGTGCTCTCAATCCTCGGCCCCATCTCCTTTGCCATTTCCGTTTGGCCGGGCTTTCAGTCTACTCTTACCCAATGGATTACCCGATATATAAGTGTCTATTTCTGGTTACCGGTATCTGACTTGTTCAGCACCATATTAGCCAAGATACAGGTTCTTATGATACAAAATGATATT
>DOVA01000267.1 GCA_003520315.1 Rikenellaceae bacterium
AAATGCCCCATTAAAACAGAGCCAAACAAAAGTACAAGGCACATACAAGCAGTCACAAGGGCTTCCATAACCGACTTTACGTATAATTTAAAACCAATATCTCTCTTGGCAACAGCCAGCACCAGTACTGAAAAAGCTCCGATACCACCGGCCTCAGTTGGTGTAAAAATACCTTCTAGAAGGCCGCCCATTATCACCAAGAAGACGACGATTACCAACCCCCCTTCGGGAAGAGCTACTAACTTCTCTTTCCATGCAAACTTTTCACCGATAGGTCCGAGCGAAGGGACACGTTTAGCCCAGATAACAATAATAAGCATGTACAATAGCGCAAGAATGAGACCAGGAACTAGACCAGCCAAAAAGAGCCTACCGATCGAGACGTTAGTGATAAGACCTAGTATAATGAGGGTGACGCTAGGGGGAAGAAGATTTCCAAGGGTACCGACAATCGAAACAACACCTGTCGACAGCTTACGGCTGTAATGGTATTTATCCATTTGAGGAACGGCAATGCTTGCGAAGGTTGCTGTGGTGGCAGGCGAAGACCCACAGATTGCCTTGAAAACGGTTGCTCCTATCACCGTAGCTATCGCCAATCCTCCTGGGACACGTCCAATGAATCTGTAAGCCATTTCGTAAAGCCTCTTCGCTATTCCGGCATTAGATGCGATTTGCCCCATAAGGATAAACAGAGGAATAACGGTCAAGCCGTACGAAGAGAAGGTTTCTAGCATATCAGTGGCCAAAAGACTCAATGCCGAGTCAAGAGATACTAGGATTGCGAATCCGATAAGGCCGACGATTGCCATCCCAAAACCCAGCTCAATGCCGCTGAGAAATAGACAAAGTAGGGCAATAAGCCCAAGTATTCCAATTATCACTTCATTCATAGTTGCCTCTCTTTATCTTGACAATATCAACAAGCAGGACAAGACTTAAACAGAAACAGCATGCCCCCACTGCACAGGCAACAGGGTATAGAGGTACTTGAAGCGTAAGCGATACTTCATTGTTTTGATAAAATGCAAAGGCTTTTCTGAACAAAAAGATCCCAGCAAGTAAGAATAGAAGGATAGAGATTATCCTAGTTGATATTAATATGTAATTCTTAAGGCCTTTTCTCATTTTGGCAATAGCAAAGTCTACACCCACGTGGCCCCGGATCCATGAAGTAAATGGCATAGAAAAGCCGATTACCAATGCTGCTAAAAAACCGACAATTTCATACGTACCAACGATCGGCATCCTGAAATATCTTAATATTACGTCAGCCACGGTCAGCGTCATCATACAACTTAAAGAAATGCCTGCAATAGCATTCATAAGCTTGCTTAGTTTGAATGTAATCGTCAGTAATTTGTTCATATTACCCCTCTTGGACTCAATTTAGCTGTTTTTCCTAAGGATTTTTAGTCATAATTGATTCTTTTAATCAACTCGTATGGACGGATAAATACCCTTATATTTTTCACAAAGCTGTTTTCTGTACTCGATAGCCTCTTTACCCGGCAACCCTTTTTTCTCCATATCTTTTATGTAATTGTCAATTAAAGGTGTTACTGCCAGTTTCTCCCAACGAAGTCCTTCCTGCAGAGGTAAGATATAAAACTGGTGTCCGGCTTGCTTACCAAATTGGGCTCCCTCTTTTTCTGCCCTTTCCCATTCCTCGCCTATGTATTCTATATACTTTTCACTAACATCCGTAAAAACCTTTTGGACCTCCTTGGGCAGAGAATTCCATCTTTTGAGATTCATCACATTAAAAAAAACAGTGACATAGCCGACGGGTGGGTGTATGACAGAATACTTTGACACCTCAGCAAGTTTATACGCATTCATTTCATTAGGGGCAGCGGTTGAACCATCCACCACACCTCGCTGTAAACTCTCGTATTGTTCAAGCTTGGACATTGCAACGGGAATGGCCCCAAGGGTTTTAACAATCTTAGCGGAAAGACCCGTGCATCTTATTTTTAGGCCCCTCAAGTCTTCCAATGTTTTGATCGATTTATTTTTGAAGGCAATAATGCCAGGTATATGTGCATGAAGCTGGAGGACGTGGACATCTTCAAGCTCTTTAGGGCGAAATTTCTTGTAAAATTCCCATGTTACGTGCGTAGTAAGCCTTGGAGAAAACGTAGGATAACCAGGCAGATCAAGAACCTCCATCAAAGGGAATCGGCCTCGGGTATAGGCAAGACAGGAAAGACCCATATCAGAAATGCCGTTCACAATTCCTTGATAACATTCAATGGGTGAAGTAAGGGTACCACCATGATGGAAAGTAATTTTTACCTTTCCACCGGTTTTCATTTCTATTTCTCGCCCCCATTTCTCGTAAAAATTCGACATAAAATGGCCAGCAGGGAAATGATTACTAAATGAAAGGTCAATAACCTTTTCTGCTGCCTCTGACATGTTAGCAATACCTATCAAAGATACTACGATATAAAAAATAATCACCAAGCTTAAATTACTCCTTACCTTCATAACGCGCCTCCTTTTTTTATAAGACTCTTATCCTGAAAGCAGGTCAAGATCTTTCAAACAACCTCCAAGAGATTTAAAATGGTTAAGCCGCTTCTGTCCATACAGTATCCTTGATCTCTGGTAGCATACTCAGATCATCCGGTGGTCTCTCTGCAAGGACCTTACAGGGCTC
>DOVA01000146.1 GCA_003520315.1 Rikenellaceae bacterium
AATTGGGATGGTGACCAATGGCAAGAAAGAAACCGTGGATGTCAATTCTCCTTTCCGAACCATTCTTATGAACAAGAATCGCACCATTCACGCCTCCTTGATCAGTTCCTGTTATCTCTTTTGTATTGTACTGCCAGAGAATTTCGATATTTGGAGTGCTTTTAACCCGTTCTTGCATTGTTTTGGAAGCTCTCAGCACATCTCTTCTCACAATCATGTATACTTTGCGACAGAGATTGGAAAGATATAAAGCCTCTTCGCATGCTGTATCACCGCCTCCAACAACTGCCACGTCTTTTCCTTTGTAAAAAAAACCGTCACAGGTGGCACAGGCAGATACTCCCTGACCTCTAAACTTCTCTTCAGATTCGAGGCCAAGATACTTGGCTGTAGCCCCGGTAGCAATTATCAATGTATCTGCAATGATTTCCTTTTCTTCGTCAATAATGAGTTTAAATGGGCTTTCAGTCAAATCGGCAGAAGTAACAAAACCCGAGCGAATATCAGCATTAAATCTAAGAGCTTGTTTTTTAAAATCCTCCATAAGTTCAGGCCCGGAAATCCCTTTAGGATAACCCGGAAAATTTTCGACCTCAGTGGTTGTTGTAAGTTGCCCTCCGGGTTGAATACCTTCGTATATGACGGGGGAGAGATTTGCTCTTGAGGCATAGATTGCTGCCGTATAACCGGCAGGTCCACTGCCTATTATCAAACATTTGACACTTTCAGTGTTCATTGTGTGTTGAGAATTAATTATTCAGGTGGCAAATTTAACTAATTTTTTTCTTATGGCCATCTCACATCTTAATTCCCAGACCAGAAGAAGCGACATACACCATCTTGAAAGTAACATCCACCACAACATTCCTCCTACTGATGCAAGTAAAATGATATCCTCAAGGTTGCTGTGCGAGATAGCTATATGATGGTTGAGAAGGTCGATATCTTTCTTTGTAACCTTGCCGCTTTTATACTCTTCAATCATTACAGCTGCGCCATATGCAAGTCCAAGTGTGTTTGCAACAATCCACAAAAAGGAAGTCTTTGCGGGAAGCCCGAAAATAGCAAGAAAAGGACGCATTATTTTTGAGAGCCACCTGATAATTCCGAATTCTGACAGTATTTTTTGTAAAACAGAAAGCGAAAAGATAAGGACTGTCATTGTAAGGACAACTCTTAAAGTGGAAAAAAACCAGTCTTCAAGCATTTCTGTTAGAGAGACCTTATCTATTTGAGAGTGCTGGACATTACTTACAACTTCACCCGGCATTATGAGATTAAGCAAAAAAGCCAGAATAAAAGCAGACAGAGTTCTGATAATAACTATTCTGACTGCAGAAGACCCGGTCTTTTTTTGTACTGCAGTTTCAATGATCATGTTATGTGAACAAAGAACCATCACAGATAATATAGTGATGGCTCTTGTATCGAGATCAAGTGTGGCAATGACTGCTATTGCAGAATAGACGTTGACAAAATATCCTGTAACATATGCCAGCGCTGCTTCACCGGGAAGTCCAAATACATTGAAAAAGGGACTTATAAGTTGTGAAAACCATGGAAGAATGTTAAAATACTTGAGAATCAATATCCCAAGGGAGATTAACACAGTTATCTTAACCAACCAAATGCATGTTTTAAGCGTGGATGGGAGAACTTCCCGTATAGCCTTCAGCGTTCTTTCTCCGATAGTTCCTTCCAAAGTTTGGATGTTAGTAGTTGTTTTTCTTAGGTTCGAAAAATGCTTTAGGATGGTTGCAGGCAGGACAGTTTTCAGGAGCCTTTTTACCTTTATGAACATAGCCACAGTTTCGGCATTGCCATTCTATTTCTTCATCCCTTTCAAACACTTTGTCCTCTTCGACTCTGGCTAACAGTGTTCTGTAGCGTTTTTCATGTTCTGCTTCAACCTTTGAAATCATTTTGAAGGCAGTGGCAATTTGAGGGAATCCTTCTTCCATTGCAATATCTGCAAAAGCAGGATAAAGGTCGTGCCATTCTTCATATTCACCTGCTGCTGCAGCTGTAAGATTATCTTTTGTAGTTCCTATAACGCCGGCAGGGTAGGATGCAGTAATTTCTACCATACCTCCTTCAAGAAACTTGAAAAATCTTTTTGCATGCTCTTTCTCCTGTTCAGCTGTTTCTGCAAAAACATCCGCTATTTTTTCAAAACCTTCTTTTTTGGCAACGCTTGCAAAAAAGACATATCTGCTTCTGGCTTGTGACTCGCCAGCAAATGATTTGAGAAGATTTTGCTCTGTTTTTGTGCCTTTAATACTCTTTTCCATAACTCTTATTTTAAAAGTTGTTAATCATTATTCACAAAGGTAAAAAATCCTTGATGAATTTGTATATTCGCATTCAATACAAATATTATTTTGAAGATGGCAACTTATAAATTAGACCTTTTGCGCAAGGCGATGAAAGAGCAGAATGTTTCCGCAATAATAGTACCTATGGCTGATCCACATTTTGGCGAGTATACTCAGGAGCATTATAAGTGCATAAAATGGCTTTCAGGGTTTGATGGATCTGCCGGGACAATTGTTGTTACAATGAAGGATGCCGCACTTTGGACAGATTCAAGATATTTTCTTCAAGCTACAATTCAGCTTGCAAATTCGGGCATTGAATTACAGAGATTAAAAATGCCTGGTACTGAAAGTATTGAAGTTTGGTTGAAGGGAAGACTTCAGGCAAGAGAACGGGTTGGCGTTGTTAAGGATTTATTTTCTTTTTCGGAATTTTCTTCTCTCAAAAGTGAATTAGTTCCACTTGATTTGATAGAGATAGAGGATATTTTTCAGAATATATGGAAATCCCGTCCTGCTGTCGAGTTTTATAGTATTGACCAACTTGATGACATATATGCAGGAGAATCAATATCGTCCAAGCACAGCAGAGTTGTGGAAGAGATAAGAGAAGAAGGTGATTTTATTTATATTTTATCTACCTGTGATGATATTGCTTGGCTCTTCAACATTAGGGGTAAGGATATAAAATACAATCCTGTCCCTTTTTCATATGCAGCCATAACAAGAGAACAGCTATATCTTTTTGTTAAGAACGGAACTGTTTGTGAAGAGCTTTACAAAAAACTGACAAATGAAGGGGTATCAATCAGAGAGTATGATGATTTTGAACAGTTTCTTTTAAATTACTCTGCCAATGCAGTACGAATAGCTCCTCCTGATAAAATTTCTCTCAGGAAATACACTATTTCTTTATTATCCGGAGCCACTTTTAAATCTGACACCCTGAGGGGAGGAATAGTGGCAAATCTCAAAGCCGTCAAGAATCCAACAGAGATAAACGGATTTAGAAAAGCTATGATTTTAGATGGTGTCGCCTGGGTGAAATATCTTAGATACATTGAAAAAAGGCTTCAGGATGTAGACAATCCTCTCGGTGAGTGGGAAGCTGCAGGAATGATAGGACGTTTTAGAGCCGAATCTGATCTTTATGTAGGTGAAAGTTTTGCTCCTATTGTTGCTTTTGGTCATAATGCTGCATTACCTCATTATGAACCTTCAGAAGAGATTCAATCAATTATTGCGAAAGACAACTTTTTGCTTACAGATACAGGCGGACAATACATTTGTGGCACAACAGATACAACCAGAACCATTGCAATTGGAGAGATTACTGAAGAGCAAAAGAGGGATTATACTCTTGTTCTCGCAGGAATGATTGATCTTGCAATGGCAAAATTTCCGACAGGCACGAGAGGAGCTCAGTTAGACATTTTGGCAAGAGGAAAAGTTTTTTCTGTCGGCAAGATGTATTTGCACGGAACAGGTCACGGTGTCGGTCATTACCTTTGTGTTCATGAAGGTCCGCAAAGCATAAGAATGGAAGATAATCTTGTCACATTCAAACCAGGTATGGTTACATCAGATGAACCTGCCATATATGAAGAAGGCAGATATGGAATCAGAAGCGAAAACCTTCTTCTGTGCCGTGAATGGTGCAGGAACAATGCCGGCACATTTCTCGAATTTGAAACATTGACTCTTGTTCCTTTTGACACAAGGCCGATATTAAGAAATTTGCTCGGTGAAGAAAGAGTGAACTGGCTTAATGAATATCATCAGAGAGTATTCAGAGAACTCTCCCCATATCTTAAAAACGAGGACAGGGAATGGTTAAAGACCAAGACTGCCAATATTGACTGAATAGTCAGGGTTGTATATTACAAGCCGCGTTGCGGTATTGATATATCCACTGTCAGAGTCAGGTCGTTCAAATTTAAAGTCAGACTGAAGCAGCCTTTGAGTACTATGATTTTGTAATTTATAGAAATCGGGTCCTTCTTTTAATAGTTGTCCCAGGAAATATTTTGCAATATCATATGCCTGGAAAGAGTATGGATTTGGTTCACAATTATATAATGCCCGGTATCTAAGAAGAAACTTTTTAACATTTGGGTCATTGTAATCGACAAAATGTTGTAAAGCAATATGAAGATTCATTGAATGGCAGTAGTTAATGTCTATATTGTCAAAGGATCTCCATTTTGAAGTACCATATAATGTAATGTTAAATTTGTTGATTGTTTGAAGAAGATTCAAATTCCTCAGAACATCTGAAACAAAGGCTTCCTGGTTTGATGGAACAACTACGGCATTCATGGATGTTGGAGAGAGTTTATCTCCGATTTTAGCAGTCACACCCCTGCCTGACAGGATGTTATAGGAAATAGAGTTATAAGTTAAACCCAATTCGGAAAGAATTTTTTTTGTAAGTTCAATTAATTCTCTGTCTTCACCTGAATCTTCATAGATAATTGTAACATGAGAACCTTTAGGAATACTTTTAAGAAGAGTCATTTGTATATTATAAAGATTAGTATTAATCTGGTAAAAAAATGGATGATCAGAAACAAGTGACTCTGTTTTGGAATCCATTGGAGAAACCAGTGGAATTCCCTCTCTTTCAGTATGGCTGACAATCTGAGCAATTTCTTTTTCAAATACAGGGCCAACTATCAAGTGACTGTTATCCAACTTCCCTGATTGGGCAAGAATCTGCCCTGAAGGGAAATCGTACATATCCAAAACTTTAAGATTGATATTCATCCCTTCTTCTTTCATGTCATTGACTGCAAGCAGAAAACCCTCATAAAACTCGAGGAAGTTTGCATCCATCTCGCTTATTTCTGTTTTATTACTTCCAAGAGGGAGAATGAGTGAAACATTAAATCTAAAGTCAGCAAAATGTCTATTGGCAGAAACATGCTTCTCAGTTAAAATCTCCTTCTGGTCATAATTAATAGAAGTTGCCACTTTCTCATCAGACGTAACATCTGTTTGCATAATATTGTCATCCGACAACGGGTTACTTATTGAAGAAGAGTCAGGAATCAGCAATACCTGCCTTACAGACAATCTATCATCTTTCAAAGAGTTCACCTGGATAATATCTGTTTCCGAAACACCATATTTCTTAGCTATCGATGATAGCGAATCATACCATCTGACAGTGTGTTTGATGAATGAAACTTTTTTGCTAAGGTCTCTCACCAGTATTGTACTGCCTTCTTTGAGCCCATGAACAAGAAGCGGGTTGTCTTCAAGCAAGATCTCAGGTGTAATTTCATAAGCTTTGCAGATTGAAAATATTGTTTCTCCTTTTTCAACTTTGTGGAGATAAAAATTAACACCTTCCTTTTTAATCTTTTCTTTGGAGATTTCCACTTTCACAGGCTGATTCTGTCCGTAAGCAGAAAAAATTATGAGAGAAAAAAGGAATGAAATCAATATTTTGTGAGTCAATCTCATAATCTTGCAAGCATATTTAGAATATTTGTTTCGATTCTTTCATAAATATTATCGCTGTATTCGGCTTTTTCAAATTTGCTGCCTGTAATCTTTTCGTAAAGTTCTATATATCTATCAGAAATTGATTTTATAATTTCATCAGTCATCTCCGGAATCTTTTGGCCAGGCTGACCGGTGAAATTGTTCTCCATGAGCCATTCTCTAACAAACTCCTTGGAGAGTTGCCTTTGCTGTTCTCCTTTTGCAAACAGTTCTTCATAGCTATCCTTGTAAAAATATCTGGATGAGTCAGGAGTATGAATTTCATCTATAAGATAAATCTTATCACCTTTTTTACCAAATTCATATTTTGTATCAACCAGTATAAGTCCCCTCTCGGAAGCAATCTCTGAACCTCTCTCAAATAAATCGAGAGCATATTTTTCCAGCATCAAATACTCATCCTCTTTCACTATTCCTCTGGAGATAATCTCTTCTTTTGAGATATCCTGGTCATGCATACCTATTTCAGCTTTTGTAGTAGGTGTGACAATTGT